>CAXTDO010000099.1:4624-11468 GCA_964242315.1 uncultured Flavihumibacter sp. | reverse complement strand
TGGCTACCTGGTGTTCGTAGGGGATATCAACACTGCTCAGGCAAAGTCAATTGCCACTAAATATTTTGCAGATTGGAAAGGAAACAAACTTCAGTTAAAAGTCCCTCCTGTTCCCGCTAAACAAACGGCTAGTGAAATTGATGTAGTAGATGTGCCAAACGCAGTGCAAACCGTTATTAAAGTAACACAGCCTACCGATGTACGCCTGAGCAGCCCTGACTATTTTGCAATATTACTGGTTAATGAGATACTTGGAGGCGGAGCAGATGCCCGTTTATTTAAGAACCTGCGTGAAAAGCATGGCTTTACTTATGGCGCTTACTCCACCACAAGAGATGACCGTTTTGGGTCAGGCTTATTTACTGCAAACGCGAGCGTACGTAATGCCGTAGCCGATAGCGCGGTACGGGAATTTATGACCGAACTTAAAGCCATCAGATCGGAAAAGGTAACACCGGAAGAATTACAGAATGTAAAAAACTACCTTAGCGGCCGCTTTGCGTTGAGCTTTGAGAACCCGGCGGTTATTGCCCGCTTTGCTTTGAACATTGCGATAGAAAAATTACCTAAAGACTTTTATCGCACCTATCTTCAAAAGATCAACGCATTAACTGCGGATGACATACAAAAGGCTGCTCAAAAATACATTCCTGCCAATCCGCGTATCATCATGACTGGTAAAGCAAGTGATTTCTCAACAAAACTTGTCGGCCTTGGATATCCGGTAAAGTACTTCGACAGTTATGCAAAACCTGTTACCACGGCTTTTATGGAAACTAAGAAGGTGGATGCTACTGTTAGTGCAGCCAGTATTATTAAAAAGTACATCGACGCAATCGGCGGTGAAGCAACGCTTAAAGCTGTCAACAGCATCAACATCGAATTTGATGCGTCTGTGCAGGGAATGACTTTACAAGGGAATCTTAAAAAGATGAATCCGGATAAAGAGCTTAGTACTATTTCCATGAATGGCAATACGGTAGTTAAATCTGTATTCGACGGAAGTAAAGGATATAGGATGATGCAAGGCCAGAAAAAAGACATGGAGTCAGCAGAAATCAGCAACAAAAAAGCGATGGGTGGCGTTTTCAGGCAATTGAATTATGGTCAGCCCGAATACAAGATCTCTGTAGACGGCATTGAAAAAGTAAACGGTTCCGATACATACAAGTTAACCGTTACTTCTTCCGGGAAAAAGACAACCGAGTACTACGATGTACAATCCGGCTTATTAAAAAAAGTAGAATCAATTGAAGTGTCCGCTGCCGGCGAAACCCCTTCGGTGCTTGAATACAAAGATTATAAAAAATTCGGAAATATCCTGTTTCCTTCAGTATGGGTTAATCAGGTAGGACCGCAGACCGTTGACATTACGGTTAAAGATGTGAAAGTTAATGATACAATGGGTGCGGCTGATTTTAATTAAAGAGATGTAGATTTTGATTTTAATAGCGTTACAATTGAATTGTAGTAGCTAACTCTGTAAGATTTTTTTAACCGCAAAGGGCACAGAGGGTTAACTCTGTGCCCTCTGCGTTTCCTCCTCTGCGCCCTTTGCGGTTAAAAAAAATCACAAAGTCATTTCCGCCTGAAAACTCTTCATTACTTCATTAAATTTCGTAACAGTAAGCGGTTTTTCAAGATAATTTATAACGCAAGGGTGATCGATTGCCCTCCGTTTGTCGTTGGAATCTATCGATGAAGAGAGCATAATCACCGTGATATACTTTTTTATATCGTCACCAAGCACAAAAAAGCTATCCAGCACTTCCCAGCCGGAAAGCTGGGGCATATTTATATCTAACAGAACTACAGTCTCAACCGGGTGTTGGGCGAATTGTGAGTTGAAATAATCAACAGCCATTTGCGGATTTGGATAGGTAACAACCATCATATCTTTAAATGTTCGTTGTATAATCACTTTACACATAAAAAGGATTGCTTGATCATCATCAATTGCAATGAACTGTTTAATTGATTGCACCGCTGCTGTTTGGTTCATAAAACTATAGTTGAAGATGGTAAATAAATTTTAAAGGTAGTACCACCATTAATTTCGCTTGATACCTCGATAGTACCGCCAAGGGTTTCAATTTGTGATTTGGTCATAAATAAGCCCAGCCCTTTGCCCTCGATATTTAAATGAAAACGCTTATATAATCCGAATACCTTATCGTGATTTTTTTTCATGTCAATTCCCAGACCGTTATCACTAAAAACCATTTCTAACCTTTCCGGTGTTTTATGAGTGCGGATCGAAATCACCGGAGCTTTACCTGGTGAACGGTATTTAATACTGTTAGATATAAGATTATATAAAATGCTATGCACGAACGTTTTAATACTATTAATACTTTCCACTTCTGCAAAGTCAGTTTCAATTGTTACTTCATATTGTTCTAAAAGATTCCGGATGCTTATTTTGATATTATCTACAATCGTTGACAAGCTAATCTGTTCTTTTACATCATTTACCTTTTGCTTAACAAGCAAAACATTGTTGAGATCTCTTATAACATCATCAAGCTTTGATACAGAAACGGACAACTGCGATAAAAATTCTTTTTGCAAACTTTGAGAGAAAGATTGGTCACTCAAGGCTTCAGTAAAACCGATAATATTTGCTACAGGGGCCCTAAGGTTGTGAGAAACGATATAGGTAAATTGCTCTAATTCCTTATTTCGTTGAATGATATCTTTTATCATTTTTGTGCGCTCTATTTCAGCAAGCTTTCTGATGGTGATATCCTGTATAATTCCATAAAGCCTCACAGGCTTATTGTCTTTGTCAAACTCAAACCTTGATTCTGTATAACAGTATTTAACCGAATCATCCGTTTTTATCAGCCTGTATTCAAATGAAACGCCCGTTAAATATTTGGAAGATTTTAACATTTGTTGCTTTACGTAATGTCGGTCTTCCGGGTGGACAATTGAAAGAAACAGCTCCCGGGAGGGAGTAACATCTCCCCTATTCAGTTCAAAAATTTTATATAGCTCATCTGACCATATTAGTCTGTTGTCGGCAAGATCGATCTCCCAATTCCCCATGTCTGCCAAAGCCTGCGCCCTTTTTAAACTTGATTCGCTCTGAGCCAGTTTTTTTTCAACAGCTTTTCGTTTCGTTATATCTGTGATCATGGCCAATGCCCCTTCATATTCTCCATTTGAACCTAACATGGGATTGGTTGAAACGTTTACCCATATCTGTTTTCCACTTTTGGTAGTGTACAGCGATTCGTGTGTTTCTTCCATCCCTTTTTTTCTTCTTTCAATTGGTCCGGATTCCTTTCTCATCTCTTCCTCATTATTAAAAGAAAGATTGGATGTTCCCATCATTTCCTCCCGGGAGTACTCAAGTATTGCACACATCTTATCGTTGACAAAGGTGGTTCTGTTATTTTCATCGATCCTCCATATACCTTCCTGCGCGGTTTCTACAATCTGGCGAAAACGTTTTTCACTGTCCTTTAATGACTGACCGGCTGCTCTGATCTCTGTTATGTCGGTAACCATAGCCAAACCTCCGTTATATTGTCCATGTTCATCCAAAACAATTGTGCCTGATAAAGTAACCCAAACTTTTACTCCCCCTTTTGTCAATAAGGGAATGTCCACTTTATCATTTAATATCTGTCTTTTTTTGGGGACTGGTTTAGTTGCTAAGGTTTTTCCCTCATCATCCATAAAAAAGGTGTTCTTTTTCCCCATCATTTCTTCATAGGTATACCCTAATATTTCGCACAGTTTTTTATTGACGAAAATGGTACATTGGTTTTTATCTATCATCCAAATCCCATCCTGCGTTGTCTCAACAATTTGCTTGTATTTTTTTTCACTTTCTTCAATCTTCCTGCGTGATAATACATGTTCAGTTGTATCTACAGCAAAAAAGAAGATTCCTTCTATAATACCTTCATTATTTCTGTAAGCCTGGTATATAAGGTTTAAATAAGAATCTATAAGTTTCCCATTATCATTACTATCAATTCTCACAAGTTTCTCATTAGCTATAAATGTCTTTCCGGTTCTGTAGACTTCGTCTAATATGTCGATGAACCCCTGTTCTACCAATTCGGGCCTTGCTTCACTAAATGATTTGCCCAGTACATCCTTACTGTGAATAAGCTTCAAATAATGGTGATTGGCCATTTCAATTATATAGTCTGGCCCTTTTAAAATACCCATGGCGAAAGGAGCCTGAACGAATAATTCAAGAAACCTTTTCCGTTCTTCCTCAAACGCTTTTCCCAGCCTTTTTTTCTCGCTTGCATCTTTTGCTATGCAATACATCAGATTATCGTTATCATCCCATCTTGCCGACCAAAGTATCGGAACAACATTTCCATTTTTTTGAACGTATCTGTTTTCAAACATTGTAACAGGCGCCCCACTTGAAATCTGTTCAGCAACGCCTATTGTCATTTCGACATCCTGATAAAATACGAAGTCAATAAATTTTTTACCTTTCAATTCTTCTGGTTTGTATCCTAAAATCCGTTCTGATGCCGCACTTACTTTTCTGAATTTTCCTTCTTCATCTATTGTACAAATAATATCTATAGATGAATCCATTATGTTATTTAAATCATTCAATGTTTGCTGTAATTCATCAAGTGTTGCAACAACTTTCGCCTCACTTTCAATTATCAATCTTTGTGCTTGTTTACGTTCCGTTATATCTTGTATAGTTCCGCGGGTACATATTGGCCTTCCTTTATCATCACTAATCATACGCCACCGTTCTTCTACCGTTTTTATCGTTCCGGATGATGTTACTATGCGGTGTTCGATGGTGTTAACCGTATGCAAGCTTAACGAAGCTACGAAAGCGGCATCTACCTCATCTCTATCGTCTGGATGAACAAACGTTAAAAAATTTTGATGGCTGGTGTTCGACTCTTCGGGTGCAATTTCGAAAATCCGGCATGTTTCTAACGACCATATCACTTTTAAATTTGTCAAATCAGTCTCCCAACTGCCGACTTTTGTTACAGATTGAGCCTCAACTAACCTATGTTCGCTTTCTCTCAGTACCTGTTCAGATTCTTTATCTACGGTTACATCCTGGTGTGTGCCTATTAAACGTGCAGGATTGCCAACCTCATCGCGTTGTACAAACGCTACCGCTTTTACAAAATGAGTTGAGCCATCCTGCCAGGTAATTCTGAATTCGGTATTTACAACTGAATGATCTATAAAAGCCTGGCGAAAGTTCCCAAGCACGATGGTTTGATCATCAGGATGAACATAATGCATCAGTTCCAGATAATCGCCTTTAAATTCAGCAGGGGTTAAATTGTAGTGTTTCAGCAATACCTCATCGGCAACAAAAAAATTATTATCAAATGAATAGTCCCATATGCCTATGCCCGCGGTCTTTGTTGCCAGTAAAAGTTTATCAGATAAATCTTGCGCATACTTAAGCGCTGCTTGAGCTTTTATTTCGGTTTCTTCTTTTAATTTGTCATGTTCCTGCTCAAGACGATATTTTTCTATAGAATTTACTATCACATTGGATAAATGTTTCACAGGCGCAGGATTTTGTATTTGTATCTCATTATAGCGGGTAAGATTTATACACCGGTGGTTCACTGGTTACTTGCCCTATATATTGCCACCGTGTTTCGTTACTATTCTTTTCCGCTAAAGCAAGCCCCAAAGCAGTCCTTCAAATTCATTCCGGCTTTTCGATTTAGAAGGAAAGCCCTTTATCGACCAATATTATTCCTCCAATTCTTTATGATATTCATAACTTATCATAACAGGCAATTTGTTCTAACCAATATGATTTGTGGAAGGTATACATATCAAAATGACATTTATTTAAACACCCCTTAATTTAATATTTAGCTTGTGTTAGAACGGTAAGTTGTGTGAATAATTGTTTAAATAGGATATTTAACATCCGATGCCTCCACGATTTTTTAACTAAAATAACTTCCAATCAGTTATTGATTAATATTTCGTTGTTTATAACAAAATGCCCGGATTTATATGAACTCTCTGCCTCAGCAGTATCAGAAGTTTCAAAACGTTTGCTTGAACAACTTAAGCTTATTTAATGTGCTAATAGGTGGGATGTGCTTCATTTCTTACATATTAGTATCACCTACTTTTGAATAGCTGTCTTGTATTGTACTATTACAACTTATCTATTTCCCCTTCTGAAATACCCGTCGCTTTTATAATAATATCAGTTGGAACGCCACTTGCCTTGAGTGCTTTTGCAACTTCCATTTTTCCTTCCATTTTTCCTTCCATTTTACCTTCTATTTTTCCTTCTATTTTCCCTTCGTCAAAAGCGGTATCAATAACGCCTTTTAAGTCACGGTAATATTTCAAGCTGTTTTCGTAATTTTCTAAGTCTGCCTGTACATATTTAGCTAATTCAGCTTTTTCAAAGGCTTGAGTAAATATGTCATCTTTAAAAATTGCAGGGATGGTTTGAAAGTCTTCCAGGTGTTTAATAAAATATAACCATTTATCCAGCCGGCTCTTTAATTCATCTTCCCGTAGTTTAAAATTGGGCATTTCAAGATAGATGTAAGTCAGCTTCTCATAAAAGGTTTTACCATTTTGATTTTTTAATTTAATGGTATGAACCACTTCACTTTTCTCAGGTTCATTTTCATAGTCGTCAAAAGTGAAGTCCAAAATACCCACACAGTAAACCGCTTTTAGATTATAGTCCCATCCACCTTTTTCTGCTTGTTCCCTGATGGGAAAAGTGGAGTAGTAAAGGGTTCTTTCTTTAAAGAAATTCTGCTTTGCCTTTTGTAGTTCAACAATAAATTTCTCACCATTTTCATTTTCACAATAGATATCAAAAATAGCTTTCCTG
>CAXTDO010000099.1:0-4614 GCA_964242315.1 uncultured Flavihumibacter sp. | reverse complement strand
TCAGCTTCACTTTGTCCGAGTTGTTCCGTGTTCCTGAAAGAAAGTGCTGTTATTTTGTTTTGAAGTGGCAGAAGGGCGTTGAGGAAGTCGATCAATAACGGTTTGCTTGCTTCTTCTCCAAAAATTTTTTTAAATCCGAAGTCTGTAAAGGGGTTGATATATTTTGCTTTCATCTTGTTTTTGCCTATCAGTCAAATTTACGATTCTTGCCGGTATTCCTCAGCCATCCCACCACCCTTTCATTAAAGTCAGCCAGATTCTCCCAGTGAAAAGCATGACCTGATTGCGGATACAGATGTAACGCACTGCCAGGGATAGCAGCAGCTACTTCTCCCGACATCCACGCAGGCGTGAAGATGTCATCCTCACCACCTATTACAAGTGTTGATTGCTTGATCTGTGGAAGCAGGTTTAAAGTATTATGAGAGATACAGGCATCTGCCTGAGCCTCCATCGCATGGGCAGGTTGCTGTTCGGGCTGCTCGCCGGCTTCTCTTTGTGCCGTCAGCATTTCGGCATACATCGCCTCATCATCAAAACTTTTTTTACTATAGATCAGTAACTGGATATACTGAACGAATTCTGAAGCTGATAATCCTGATTTTATATTCTTAAGGTGGTCAAACGTGTTGGCCGCCATGCGGTCGCATCTGGCCCATGTGCACATCAATACGAGGGAAGTTACTTTGGCGGGATGCCGTAATGCAAGTTGTTGCGCTATCGTGCTCCCCATAGAACAGCCCACTACATGGGCGGAAGGTATGTTAAGGTGTTGCAGCAGTCCTGCGTAATCATCGGCCATTTGCTCTGTGGTATAGGAGCCGATGGGTTTACCGGAAAGTCCTACGCCACGGTTGTCTCCAACGATACACCGGAAATACTGCTGCCAGTAAGCAACATGTTTTTCCCATACAGATCCTGCCGCCGTAATACCCATTATCAGTAACAGCGGTTCGCCGCTTCCTTTTTCTTCGTAATACAATTGAATTCCGTTGGTTTGAACATATGGCATCGTGCAATCGATTTAAATTATTAAAGTTGTTAGATTCATCAACGGTTCAGGCAAATCTATCTCAAGGCAGGCAGTAATTCTTCCTGTATCCACCTGCCATCGTGTATCGTTACATCGTCAGGATTCTCCAGTGCTTCGGGCGCTTCGTCTTCGCAGATTATCCAACCCTGATAATTGATTTCCTCCAGCCATTTGGTGATGGATACCAGGTCAATTTTCCCTTTCCCCATGAGCGACCATTCCGGTTCTCCGTTCCAGTCTTTATAATGCACGAGGTTTATCAGCGACTGATATTTCTTCATCAGTGTTAAGGGATCCATGCCG
The DNA here is from genome assembly GCA_964242315.1 of uncultured Flavihumibacter sp. Lineage (GTDB taxonomy): Bacteria > Bacteroidota > Bacteroidia > Chitinophagales > Chitinophagaceae > JADCRZ01. The sequence goes on along the minus strand of CAXTDO010000099.1, from coordinate 3,278 downwards.
CCATTTTTGATATGGCCTGCATCCGGTGTCCATCCTGTAACCGCGGTGTCTAATAATTCCAATATCACCTCATAATCCTCTTCAGTGCGGGTGATGGAAGTATGGGGCGAATTAGGGTGAAAGCTGCAAGGCACGCCTTTTTCCGTAGCCCTGCGCGATACGATGTTCACACAATGCATCAGATGGCGCCGCCGGTTTTCGAGATCATGACGGCCGGTTGGTTTTTGCACCGTGCAAAGTATAGCGCCAGGGAAATGTTGGAGCAAGCTGATCGCCTTATCTGCTTCCATACGCTCCTCTGCGGTTTCCTGCGATTCGTTCCAGTTTAAAGCGAGGGCGATGGCTACCAGGTCAATTTTATGCTCCTGCAGCTTTTCTTTTAGTGGCCCCGGATCACTCAAATCACCCATCCAGCCATGTATGGGTTCAATGCCGGTAAAGCCTGCCTTTGCCGAGATCTCAATCATATGGCCTAACCTGTTCTCATGGGTTTTACCCAGTTCATTCATAAACCAGGTGTAAACCTCAGCGCCAAACCGAAAAGGAAATTCTTCCATGTGATATTTTTGATGAATGTAAATAAAATTTAGGTATGAGGTGTGAGGTATGAGGTATGAGGCAAAATCCCGAAGGAGTGACATGATTATAGAGAAGACAGCATCATTAAAACGCGAAGCCCGAAGGGGTGGCATTATTCGTCGAAGTATCATGTCACCCCTTCGGGGTTTTGCCTCATACCTCATACCTCACACCTCATACCTGATTTTAACTTTTCACCCTGTGTAATCAATTGGCACATCGGCAGCGTTTACTTATTTTTACAGATAATAATTTGTACACTGAGGCGATTTTTTAAAATACTAGGCTATACCCTGCTTGGGTTGATAGGAACTGTTGTGCTGACAGCCTTCCTGGTAAATTTACCCGCCGTTCAAAATTGTTTGGTAAAAAAGATCGCCGGCAGACTTTCAAAAGATCTGAAAACCACTGTTAAAGTCAGCCATATCAGTCTGGACCTTCTCCTTTTTAACAAAATGTCGCTCGATGGTACGCTGGTAACCGATCTGCGTAAAGACACTTTATTGTACGCCGGAAAAGTTAATGTAAGGCTCTCCGACTTATTTTTTATAAAAGATACCATCTCCTTAAAATATATCGGACTTGAAGACGCAAAAGTTTATTTACACCGCGTTGATTCTATATGGAACTACAAATTTTTAGCTGATTACTTCTCGGGCCCCCCGTCCGCAAAAAAGAAAAGCAGCATCAATCTTGATTTAAAAACGGTAGCTTTAAAAAATATCAGCATCCTGCGCAAAGATGAATGGCGGGGTGAAGACATGGCTTTTCATGTACGTTCTCTCGACCTTGAAGCAAAACAATTAAGCCTGAGAGAGAAAACGATCGAAGTAAATGGTGTTACTATCATTGATCCGTTTTTTTCCATCTATAATTACACTGGTAAACGGCCACCGCGCCGGCCTGATACCGCATCAACTGTTACTGCTGCAATTGATACGACACTAAAATGGAACCCCGATGGCTGGAAATTATCTGTAGCAAGACTTACCATTTTAAACGGCATCTTTAAAACCTCTCATGAATCTACCCGCCAGCCCTACTATTATTTTGATGGCGGCAATATATTGTTTTCCAGTATAAACAGCTCTTTCAAAAATGTGCTGCTTACCAAAGATACCGTTAGTGCAAAAGTGTTTCTCAGCACAAAAGAACGCAGTGGCTTCGTATTAAAATCGCTGGACGCGGATTTTAAAATGAATCCACAGGGAATGGCATTTGCCGGTCTTGATATCAAAACAAATAAAAGCAGGCTCCGCACTTACTTTACAATGAACTATCATGAGTTCGACGACATGAGTGATTTTATTGAGAAGGTACACATGGTAGGAAAACTTGATAACAGTGAAATAGAAAGCGATGATATAGCCTTCTTTGCACCCGAAGTAAAAACCTGGAAAAAGCGCATTTTTATAACAGGAACCATCACCGGTACCGTTGCCAATCTTTCTACAAAAAATATTACCGTGCGCGCCGGCACCAACACCATACTCAATGGAGACATCAAAATGGTGGGGCTGCCTGACATTAACAAAACATTCATCGATTTTAAAGCCAACGATCTGAGAACCACCTATGAGGATGCAATTGCTTTTGTACCAGCTATAAAAACCATTACGGAACCGCGTTTGAGCCGGATCAGAACCCTGCAATACAAGGGTTACTATACCGGCTTCATCCGTGATTTTGTAACCTTTGGCACTGTTACTACCAACCTGGGTGTGGTAGGTGCAGACATTATGATGAAGCTGCCGAAAGAGGGTGGCGCCATCTATTCCGGCACCTTAGTAACACCTCACTTTAATATAGGCCAGCTCCTTGATAACGATAAGCTGGGACAAATAGCGTTTAACGGTAAAATAAAAGGACATGGTTTCAGCTTCAGAACCTTGCAGGCCGAACTGGACGGCGATGTGCAGAGTCTGGATTTCAACAATTACCGCTATAGCAATCTTAAAGTAAAAGGAACGCTGGCCAACAGGTTATTTAATGGCGATTTTACTGCCAACGACTCCAACCTGGTAGCACACTTAAACGGATTAATTGATTTCAGGCTTGCACAACCGCAGTTCGACTTTTCGGCCACTATCAATAAATCCAATCTTAAAAGTCTGCATTTTTATAAAGATAATATTGATATAAACGGCGAAGTGTTGTTCAAATTCACGGGCTCTACCATTGACAATTTCCTTGGATCGGCAAAAATTTTCAATGCTTCTGTTTATAAAGATGGCAAACGCATTGCTTTCGATTCCCTTACACTCGAATCTGAAATGGTGGGCAACAGCAAAACTGTGATAGTGTTAAGCAATGAGTTCGACGCTATGCTGGTAGGAGACTTCTCCATCAAAGAACTTCCTAATGCCTTTCAAACTTTTTTAAACCGGTATTATCCCAATTATATTAATCCGTCACAAAAAAAACTGACTAACGAAATCTTCAGCTTCAATATCACCACAAAAAAAATTGATGACTATTTAGGGTTTTTTGATCCGAACCTTCACGGGTTCAATAATACCAGCGTAAGCGGGAGAATAAATGTTCAGAATAATTTATTTGAACTGGAAGCCGAGGTTCCCCAATTCGGTTACAAGAATATCGACTTCTATAACGTTAATATGCAGGCAGGAGGCACACTTGACACGCTTTCTCTCAACACCAAAATAGAAGATGTTTTTGTTAACGACAGCCTTCACTTT
>CAXTDO010000098.1:0-11535 GCA_964242315.1 uncultured Flavihumibacter sp. | reverse complement strand
CGCCCTCTTTGCTTACTTCCCACATTTTCTTGTCACCCCTCCTAACAGTATGCAATACAGAGAATTCATCAAATGCAAAGTGATTTTGGCTCAATACCGCCATACGTTCACCAGGTGTGATGTCTACGGAACCCTTATTTGGTTCTATTTCTCCCGACAGTATTTTAAGGAAAGTGGATTTGCCCGCTCCGTTCGCTCCGATTACTCCGTAGCAGTTTCCTTTGTTAAAAGTAAGATTCACTTCATCAAACAACACCCGTTTTCCGAAGGATAGTGTAACATTATTCACTGAAATCATACAACCTAAGATTTAAATTCTTTAAGTATGAGTAACTTAAAAGGATTGATTTTTTGAAGCGGCAAATGTACGAAATAAGTTGAGCATGAGATTATGTATTAGACGGAGCGTTGAATTTTGTGAAGGTAAGGATAACATTGAATTTTTTAACCGCAGAGAGCGCAGAGGAGAAACGCAGAGGGCGCAAAGGGTTTCCTCTGCGCCCTCTGCGTTTCTCCTCTGCGCTCTCTGCGGTTAAAAAAACTTACAAAATGACCTCTCTATCTATCTCTGACAACAACCCTCCTAAATCCAAAGGATCGGTAGTCATTAATAGGTTGCCTGATGAATCTACCGGCCAGTCTTCGCGAGGCCGGTCCCAGTATAGTTCAACGCCGTTCTTATCCGGATCATCAAGATAAATGGCTTCAGAAACACCATGATCCGCAGCACCTGTTAATGGATGCTTTGCATCTATTAATCGTTTTAAGGCAACTGCCAGATCACGACGTGTATTAAATAAGATTGCTGTATGATACAATCCACAGGCGTTTACCGGTGCGGGCGACGCATTCTTACTGTGCCAGGTATTTAAACCGATATGGTGGTGATAACCTCCTGCCGAAATAAATACTGCGCTACTGCCATAACGAACCGTAACTTCAAAGCCCAGCAGGTCGCAATAAAATTTTATTGCTTTATCAAGGTCAGACACTTTTAAATGAACGTGCCCGATGCGGGTGGCAGCGGGTACTTTATAATCAGTCATTGAACAAATCTATTTATCCATCGATAAACCGGCTGAGAGGAATTCTCCATTTAAGCGGGCAATATTACCAATTGAGATCAGCTTTGGACAAACAGCTTCACATGCGCCGGTATTAGTGCATGCTCCAAAGCCTTCTTTATCCATCTGAGCTACCATATTGATGGCACGTGTTTTCCTTTCGGGAGCACCCTGAGGTAATAATGCCAGGTGCGAAACTTTAGCTGACAGGAACAGCATCGCGGAACTGTTTTTACATGCCGCAACACAGGCCCCGCAGGCAATACAGGCAGCATTTGCGAACGCAAGATCAGCTTTGTCTTTGTCTACAGCAACAGCGTTAGCGTCTACGGCGTTACCGGTATTTACCGAAATATAACCACCTGCCTGAATGATACGGTCGAAAGCGCTTCTATCTACTACCAGGTCTTTAATAATTGGAAACCCTTTAGATCGCCATGGCTCAACCACAACGGTATCGCCGTCTTTAAAGGCCCGCATATGCAACTGGCATACGGTGGTACCTCTCCAGGGTCCATGCGGCCGGCCATTGATGTGCATAGCGCAACTACCACATATCCCTTCCCGGCAATCGTGATCAAAGGCAATAGGCTCTTTACCTTCATTAATAAGCCTTTCATTCAGCACGTCGAACATTTCAAGGAACGACATTTCAGATGAAATATCGGCAACCTTGTAAGTTTCAAAGCCGCCGGCGGCTTTATTGCTTCTTTGTCTCCAAACTTTCAGGGTAAGGCTCATGTTGTAGTGTTCCATAACTTCAGGCCAGTTGATTTTTCTGTAAATATTTTATATAATCGTTCTCTTCAATTCTTTTCTTATCGTTCACCGGAAAATTATACCAGTAAATCCATGCTTCTATCTTTGCCCCGTCCTCCAATGTAAACCATTCTTTCTTCCGGCAATATTCTGAAGCCTGTGCGTCCTCGAGATGACAGTCTTCATAATTGTCCAAATACTCAAACACTTTAACCGGTTCCTTGATCCTGATAATCTCTCCATTTATAAAAAAATCGCCGGAATCATCAGGCACTGCACCCGGGTATTTTCCAATATCGTATAACTTTCCATGTACTTTTGAATAACCCACCCATTCTATATCAGCAGCAATCCTTTCAGGAATCAATAAAGAAAATCCCTTTCTCAAAGTGCCGTACACGAACAGGTAAGTCTCCATAATGATTAATTATTAAAGATTAATGATTAACTGTAAAATCTATGAATTAACGAGACTTATCGTTAATCATTAATCCTTAATAATTAATCATTATTTGTAGCTCCGCTGGCTTGGCTTGGCAACTTCAAAAGTGAGTTCTTCTTTATTTAATTCCCACACGCTTTCATCTTTGAATTCCCAGGCTGCTACATACGTGAAATTTTCATCGTCTCTTTTTGCTTCTCCATCCTGGGTTTGCATTTCTTCCCGGAAATGGCCACCGCAGCTTTCCTTTCTGTTGAGGGCATCGAGGCACATCAGTTCACCCAGTTCTATAAAGTCGGCTACCCTGTTAGCTTTGTCCAGTTCAGGGTTCATTTCTTTTATTTCTCCTGGTATCTTCACGTCTTTCCAGAATGACGCTTTCAGCGCTCTTATCTCGGTAATGGCTTCCTGAAGCCCTGCTTCATTTCTTGCCATGCCGCATTTATCCCACATAATCTTTCCAAGTCTTTTATGAAAACTTTCCACTGTCTGCGTGCCCTTAATATTCATCAGTTTTTCGATCCGGCTTCTCACCGCTGCTTCAGCCTCTTCAAAAGCCTCATGTGTAACGGGGATGGATGGGGTACGAATTTCATCTGCCAGGTAATTACCCATGGTGTAAGGAATAACAAAATATCCGTCGGCAAGCCCCTGCATCAAAGCTGATGCGCCCAAACGGTTGGCGCCATGATCACTGAAGTTAGCTTCTCCCAGTGAGTACAGTCCAGGGACGGTTGTCATTAATTCATAATCCACCCATAGTCCACCCATGGTGTAATGCACTGCCGGGTAAATGCGCATAGGCATCTCGTATGGATTCTCACCCGTTATCTTTTCGTACATATCAAGCAGGTTACCATATTTTTCTTTAACAACCCCCTTTCCCATTTTAATGATCTCTTCCTCGCCCGCATCACTAACTCCATGTTTGCTGGCTTCGATCTTACCATATCTTTCAATAGCAAATTTGTAATCGAGGTATACGGCCATCTTCGAGCCTCCTACTCCGTATCCTGCATCGCATCTTTCTTTCGCCGCGCGGCTTGCAACGTCACGGGGTACCAGGTTTCCAAAAGCGGGGTACCGTCTTTCCAGGTAGTAATCCCGTTCATTTTCGGGTATATCTACCGGTTTGCGGGAATCATCCTTTTTCTGCGGCACCCAGATGCGTCCGTCATTGCGTAGTGATTCAGACATTAATGTAAGCTTGCTCTGGTGATCGCCGCTTACGGGTATACAGGTAGGGTGAATTTGTGTGAAGCAGGGGTTGGCGAAAAAAGCGCCTTTTTTATGGGCTTTCCATGCAGCAGTAACATTGCAGCCCATGGCATTGGTACTCAGATAGAAGACATTGCCATAACCACCGGAACAGATGAGAACGGAATGTCCAAAAAATCTTTCCAGCTCGCCCGTAACAAGGTTCCGGCAAATGATGCCTCTTGCTTTTCCATCAATGACCACCACATCAAGCATCTCATGCCGGGCATACATTTTTACATTACCCAGAGCTACCTGTCTTTCCAGGGACTGATAGGCGCCGATCAACAACTGTTGGCCGGTTTGACCGGCAGCATAAAACGTTCTTTGAACCTGTGTTCCACCAAAAGACCGGTTGCTAAGTAAGCCACCATATTCTCTCGCAAATGGAACGCCCTGAGCTACGCACTGATCGATGATGTTTACGCTTACTTCTGCAAGGCGATGCACGTTGCCTTCACGTGCGCGATAATCTCCGCCTTTAACGGTATCGTAAAATAACCTGAATGTGGAGTCACCGTCGTTCTGGTAGTTCTTTGAAGCGTTGATGCCGCCCTGCGCAGCGATACTATGAGCGCGGCGGGGAGAATCCTGAAAGCAGAATGATTTAACTTTATAGCCCAATTCGCCTAATGCAGCCGCTGCAGACGCGCCCGCCAAACCGGTCCCAACGATAATAACCTCCAGGTTTCTTTTATTGGAAGGATTCACCAGCTTGACATGCCCTTTGTAATCGTTCCATTTGTTTTCCAAAGGGCCGGAAGGAATTTTTGAATTGAGCATACTGTTAGTGTGTTTACGTTTCTTAGTGGCTGGAATCAGCTGTCAGCAGTCAGGTATCATCAGTCAGCTATCAGCCGTTAGCCAAGGTAATTTGCGAAATTTTTCTTATACGTTTATTTCTAAAATATTTGTTTAAAAGCTGTTGATTATAAAGCTTCCTTCCTCATACCTGGTAACTGCATTAGCTGATCCACTTTAAATAAAAAGATACCGGCATCATGGCAAAAGCAATAGAAACTACGATGGCGAATCCTTTACCAAAATTTCTAAGTATGGTCAGATACCTGTTATTATATACACCAAGGGTTCTGAAAGCGCTTTGAAAACCATGCATCAGGTGGTAGCAAAGTGAGATGCAACCCAATATGTACAATATAACAACAACAGGATTTTGAAATACTTCTACCATCTGTGCATATAAATTATGATAGGGTAATCCGTTATAAGTTACCTCGGCAAGAGGTTTTACATTTGCCATGCCGCCAAAGCGTGAAGTAATCCAGAAGTGATTGATATGAATAATAAGAAACAAAAGCAAGAGCGTTCCCAACAGGCCCATGGTACGGCTGTACCACTTACTGCCTTTGTTACCCATTGAAACGGCGTATCCCTGTCCTCTTCTGCTGAGGTTTTTAACCTCCAGTACGTAGCCCTGAACGGTATGAAGGATAATGCCGGCGAACAGTCCCCATTCAAGTATGCGGATAACAATGGTTGTTCCCATGAAGTGGGCTGACTTATTAAACATTTCACCGTTGTCGTTTGCCCAGATGCACGCGTTTAATCCTACGTGAATCACTAAGAATGAGATCAGAAATAAACCTGTCAAACTCATTACCAGTTTTTTGCCAACCGAAGAAGTGAAAAATTGCGACCATTTCATTGTGTCAAGTTTATTTTAGCTTTTTGTGAAACCAGTCCGCTAAGGCTTATTGTCATATCGCTCCGTGAGACGCACAAAAATAACACAGGATTCGCTTAAAAGTTTTTTTCGTGTAAATATTTATTAGGCATGTGGTTTAATGATTAATTATTAATTATTAACGGTTAAATGGCGTCAGCTTTAAACTAAAGAACGGTTTTCGTTAAACATTAATAATTAATCATTAATCATTAAACCTCCTTTCTTTCAATTAACCTTTTTTTTCTCCTGCACTTCATTACCTTAGCCGTCTAAACTTTTCGAAGATGAAACAAGAAGAGGATTTTTATGCCAACCTTGTAGGAGAGGACGGCCCTGTGGAAGAATCGAAAACGAGTTGGTTTAAACGTATAAAAAAGGGCATCACAACCAGTACTGCGGAAAAAAAAGAAACACCTGAAGGCCTGTGGGCAAAATGCCCTGAATGCAATTACATATGTACCGTTTCGGATTTACGTGAACAATTATTTGTTTGCCCGAAATGTAACTATCATCACAGGATAGGCAGTGATGAGTATTTCGAAATTTTGTTCGATAATGAATTTACCGTTATGTTCGAGGACATACGCTCGCACGACTTCCTTAATTTCACAGACTTAAAATCTTACCAGAAACGACTGGAAGAAGCATGGAAAAATACGGAGATCAGCGACTCCATACGGGTTGCAACAGGAAATATTAATGAGCTTCCCATTGCAATAGCCTGTATGGATTTTGAATTTATAGGCGGCTCGCTTGGAAGTGTAATGGGAGAGCGCATTTCACGCACGATAGATTATTGCATTGAAAATGGCAGTCCCCTCTTGATCATTTGCAAAAGCGGCGGTGCCCGCATGATGGAAAGCGCTTTTTCGCTTATGCAGCTTGCAAAGGTCTCGGGCAAACTGTCTCAGTTAACCGATGCAAAACTTCCTTACATTTCTTTATTGACCGATCCGTCATTCGGGGGCATTTCTGCTTCTTTTGGCATGCTGGGCGACCTTAATATTGCAGAACCCGGCGCCCTGATTGGATTTGCCGGCCCGCGGGTAATTAAAGAAACCATCAAACGCGACCTGCCCGCCGGCTTTCAACGCAGTGAGTTTCTCCTGGAGCATGGATTTTTAGATTTTATAGTAGACCGGAAAAATTTAAAAGAGAAAATGGCAACGGTGTTGTATTTGTTGAAGCATTAAGTGGCGGCTGTAAATAATGATTAATTATTAATGATTAATTACAAAGTCTATGAATTGATGAAACCTATCGTTAATCATTAACAATTAACCATTAATTATGGCAGACAAAACAAAGATAGAAATCAGGAACAGATCTGCTTTTCACGATTTTTTTATAGAGGATACTTATACTGCCGGTATGGTGCTGGGAGGCACAGAAGTAAAAGCGATACGGTCAGGTAAAGTAAGCTTCAACGACAGCTATTGCATTTTTCATCAGGGCGAATTATTTGTAAAAAGCCTTCACATTTCAGAATACTCTTTCGGAACTACACAGCGACATGAGCCGATGCAGGAACGTAAATTACTGCTCACCAAAAGAGAATTGAAGAAAATGGAAACCAAAATGACAGAGAAAGGCTATACGATCGTGCCGCTGAAAATTTTTTTTAATGATAAGAATATTGCCAAAATGGAAATAGGCCTTGGAAAAGGAAAGAAACTGCACGATAAGCGTGAAACCATTAAAAAAAGAGATGTTGAAAAAGAGATAAAACGATACTTGAAATAATTACAGCAAACACAACCCTAACATTTGTATTACCACCATACTATGAGATTAATTGCCGTATCCGTTCTTATATTAATGATGCACATTTCCTATTCACAATCAATCACCGGAAGCTGGTATGGCAAGGCAGATGCTATGATGATGGGAAGCAATAATAATTACCTTACTGAACTAATCATCAAACAAAAAGGCGACGAATTTGAAGGTTTGTTTGGATATTACTTTAAAGATGGTTATAAAAGCTTTTTTGTTCGTGGCAAGATTGACAAAAAAACAAAGTCATTTGCTATCAGAAAAATTCCTGTTACTTACTTCAGATCTGTAAACATCGACGGAGTTGATTGTATGATGGATTTTTTAGGAACCATCATGGCATCGAAAGTTCAAACCAGTATTATAGGCACACTTACAGTAGATCCCAAATACTCCTATACCTGTCCCGAGATGAAAGTAATTTATACGCTCGACAACAATGAGTATGGACAGGACAGCCTGATAAAAAACAGTATTGCCAGAAAGCTATGGTCACCGCGGAAGGAAGAAATTATTGTGAACAATGACCCTGTGATCAATCCCGCTCTTGCGAAGGGCGACACTATTGCAGTGGAAGACGTTTCATTAAAGGTGCTGAAAGAAAATTTTGAGAAACGTTCCACAATTGTAAATAAAGAAATTGAAATAGAATCCGATTCGGTGCGGATAAGTTTTTATGATAACGGTGATATTGATGGTGACAGCATCAGTGTATTCCTGAACAAAGCCCCGATTGTTACAAGGCAGGGACTTACCGCGCAGGCATTAAATATTTATGTAAAACTTGATCCCGCGAAAGATATTAATGAAGTAACCATGTTTGCAGAAAACCTGGGTAAATATCCTCCCAATACTGCCTTAATGGTGGTAAACGATGGCGAGCACCGGTATGAAATCTATTTGTCGAGCAGCCTTTCACAGAATGCTTCCGTGCGGTTGAAAAGGAAGAAGAAGTTTTGAACTTTGATTAAATGATCTAATGATGAACTATGATATTTGTTTTGAACTGTAATTAATTGATTTAATGATGGGCTATGATTTCTATCCATAGTTATAGCCCATCATTAAATCAATTAATCACAGTTCAAAACAACTCTGCCTGAGCATTATTTTTATCAGCTTTAACCACCCACTCAAACTCTGTACTTTTTGTAAAATCCGCAAGCTTACTGCCCACAGCTTTCCAGCCCATCACGTCAACCAGTTTCGACACTTTAACCTTTTGTTCCTTCGCCTGGGCTCCCCTGCCGGTTTTGATGATTATCGAAGGGTCTTCACCGGTGGTAACAGCTTCCAGGTAATTTTCAGCGCCTTCTTTAATAAATAAAAATTTATTTTGGAGCGTAGTAGTCTCTATTTTAAAACGCTTGATATTAAACTGCAGCCTATCATTATCATAGTATACCGCCGTTACTAATTTTTCAGGTATAAACTTTTCTATCAGCAGCATATTGTCTGCGTCGAAACGCTGGGTTAATTCCTGGTCCGTTATCTCATAATTACCATCTTTGAAGATTGTCAGCAGCTTGTCATCTCCTTCAAACATGCCCAGGTAATTGCCTTTTTCCTCGGTATTCAGTCTGCCAAACTGATCGTCGAACCAGAGCTTCCTGCCGTTTAGCGTTGAGCGGCCTGCTTCTTTAAATTTCACATTTTTGATGGGATACTTGGTAACCTGGTTGCCAAAACTGCCGCGCCCTTTTATGTCCAGTTCTTCAAAACGAAAGTCAAGTTCTTTAACCCGCGCCGTACAATTCGGACTCAATATGATCTTCACCACTTCCGCTTCGCCATTCGGGTTAACGGAGAAATAATGCACCTTACTTTTATCTTCGCCCTTTGTAAGATCATATTCTTTATCCCTGGTGACGCCGGTTACATTAAAACGCTTACCAAAGCTTACTCCGGATTTGCCTTCGAGATAGATCATGTTGTAGGTAGTGCGTTCGTCATTTTTTTGAAATACGGCTACATGAATGATGTCTTTGCCGATGAACGCTTTTTCTGCTACTTTTACCACTTTCATCTTCCCCGATTTGGTAAAAGCGATGATGTCATCCAGGTCGGAGCAATCGGCAACGAACTCGTCTTTCTTTAAGCCTGTTCCAATAAATCCATCTGACCTGTTCACGTATACTTTTGCGTTCGCTATTGCCACGTGTTTTGCCTGGATGGTGTCGAACAAACGTATCTCGGTTTTTCTTTCGCGGCCCTTACCGTATTTCTTAAACAGATTTTCGTAATAAGAAACTGCAAAATCAACAAGGTTCACGATATCATGTTTCACCTGCTTTATTTCTGCTTCAAGGCCCTTGATCTGGCGGATCAGGTCTTCGATGTCGAGCTTGTAAATACGGCGGACAGGCTTCTCCGTAAGTTTGATAATATCTTCTTTGCTGATTTCTTTTCTTAACAACTTTTTAAAAGGCGCAAACGCCTTGTCAATTGCTTCTAAAACCTTTTCCCAGGTTTCGTGCTTCTTCTCGAGTTCTTTATAGATCTTTTCTTCAAAGAATATTTTTTCCAATGAAGTAAAATGCCACTTATCCTGAAGTTCTGCCAGTCTGATTTCCAACTCTTTTCCTAACAAATCTTTCGTATGATCGGCTGAAGTTCTTAGCAGTTCATACACGCCCATGAATCTTGGCTTATCCCCTACTATCACACAGGTATTGGGTGATATGCTCACTTCACAATCGGTGAAAGCATACAGCGCATCAATAGTGATATCGGGTGAGATGCCGGGAGCCAGATCAATTACCAATTCAACTTCCGCTGCGGTATTATCGGTAACCTTTTTTATTTTAATCTTTCCCTGGTCGTTTGCTTTGATGATGGAGTCAATGAGCTGCACGGTGGTAACACCGTATGGAACATCTTTTATTATGAGTGTTTTTTTATCCAGCTCTTCTATGTGCACCCGTATCCTCACTTTACCGCCGCGCCTGCCTTCATTGTAATTAGTAACATCAACCATCCCCCCCGTTTGAAAATCGGGATAAAATTCAATTTTCTTTCCGCGCAGGTAACGGATGGATGCTTCGATCAGTTCGCAAAAGTTATGGGGAAGTATTTTGGTCGCAAGTCCTACAGCAATACCCTCGGCGCCTTGTGCCAGCAACAAAGGAAATTTCATGGGAAGGGTTACCGGCTCACTTTTTCTTCCATCGTAGCTGATTGCCCAGTCTGTTGTTTTTGCGTTGAAGGCAACGTCGAGCGCAAATTTTGAAAGTCTTGCTTCGATATAACGGGAGGCAGCAGCCGAAGCACCTGTTCTCACGTCGCCCCAGTTACCCTGGGTATCGATCAACAGGTCTTTTTGTGCAAGATTTACCAATGCATCCCCGATGCTTACATCGCCATGGGGGTGATACTGCATGGACTGACCGATGATGTTGGCCACCTTGTTAAACCGGCCATCATCCATTTCTTTCATGGCATGAAGGATGCGGCGCTGCACGGGTTTTAATCCATCCTCTAACGCAGGCACTGCGCGCTCCAGTATCACATAAGAAGCATACTCCAGGAACCAGGTTTGGTACTGTCCGGATACGCCCGATTTGTCATCTGTTAAATGATGTGGTTGATTCTCTTCACTCATTGTTTTTCTTTGAACTTTACTACTGTTTTTAAATTACAACTACTCCTTGCGGCGCCCTTGCTTTTACCTCAAAATCCTTCATGTTTTTTATTTCACCCTGGGCATCCAGCTGTCCTGATGTGATCATCTTCTTCAATCTCCATAACAGGTAAGCATCGCCGGTAGTATGCGTAGCTTTATTTAAGTATGCGTAGATTAGTTTGCTTGTCTTGATCCAATCGGTATTAATAAATTTTATCAGCTCTTTATCATAGAAATCGTCTTCATATTGCAGCAATTTCTTTCCGCCTTCTAATATCCTCACACCTTTCTTTGCTTCACAAAGCTTCTGCCATTCGTCCGGATCTATCTCAAACTCAGCGGGTGATATTATCCTCGCTAGTTTTTTCGCCTTTAAAAATTCTTTAGGCTGAATTTCAAAGAGGTTGACAGGGTAAAAAATATGGCCCTTCTCATTAATGAATGGAAGATTATTAAGATATAGAATATAGATGCGTCCCTGAAATTTTTTTAGCTGGCTCATGAGCCAGTAGTATCCGCTTACATCATGTTTGTTTTGGGTCGCCCAAATCCAGACTGTTTCTTCTGGATCATTTTCTAAGAGTGCGATTAAATCAATGACGGTTTTATTATCATCAACCGAACCGTTATCTGCGATACCATCATAATCACCGCCGGCGAGCACTTGTCTCCACCATTGCCTGCGGTTTTCGATGCCTTCTTCGGTATAAATATCTTCTAAAGGCCCAACGGCATAATCATCTTTGATTTCGAGGATGGTGCCCTGCAGGGTACTGTCCAGTTCAAAGCTTTTTTGCAATACCGCTACGTCTGCCTGTTGAAATACTATGTGGATCATTTTTAATTTATTGTTTGTAGCTTTTTTTAACCACGGAGGAAAAGCCGAGGTAGCACGGAGGTCCACGGAGGAACCGCCTCTGTGGACCTC
>CAXTDO010000097.1:10328-11628 GCA_964242315.1 uncultured Flavihumibacter sp. | reverse complement strand
ACTTTTTTCAAACAGGATGCAGCGAAAACTCATCATTGAACTTAATGACATTGCCTTCGGGGTGATATGAATATAATGTGTTCATACCCATACCTCACACTTCATACCTTGCAAAAATTAACTATACTTGCAGAAAATCACCAGCATGCCTTTGAATAAATTTGAAAACCAGGTTGCAATTGTTACCGGTGGCGGACAGGGAATTGGTTTTGAAATATGCAGGCAACTGGCATCGGGCGGTGCATCAATAATTTTGAATGATATAGATGATGCACTTGCCGCATCAGCAGCAGAAAAGATCACAAAAGAAAACGGTATTTGTGTTGCTCTTGCAGGCGATGCGGCAGACATCAACTTCATTCAGCAAATGGTTAACACTGCGGTGAACCGGTTTGGCAAATTAACCATGGCAGTAGCTAATGCCGGCATCACTTTATTCGGAGACTTTTTAACCTACCCTGAATCTTCATTTACCAAAGTGATGCAGGTAAATCTTGCCGGAAGTTTTTTTCTCGCGCAAGCTGCGGCTAAAGCCATGAAGCAGCAAGACACAGGCGGAAGGATATTATTTACTTCATCCGTTACCGGGCACCAGGCACATAAAAATCTTGCTGCTTATGGCATGACTAAAGCCGCCCTTGAAATGCTTGCAAAAAATCTTGTTATAGAGCTTTCACAATTTAAGATCACTGTTAATACCATTGCACCCGGCGCCACTGCCACCGAACGTACCACCGATGATCCTGATTACGAAAAAGTGTGGTCTGCCATTACTCCTATGGGACGTCCCGCTTCGGTTACAGATATTGCAAATGCCGCGCTGTTCCTGCTTTCTGCGGAGGCAGGCCATATTACAGGTCAAAGCCTTATCATTGATGGCGGGTGGACTTCCGTGAGTCCTTCGCCTTTTTGAGATGGTGCGTTCAAACCTTTAAGGTTTTAAAAACCTTACAGGATTAAGTTTACGCTCTCTCCACGTATTGCATTTACAATAGTTGTCCCTGTTTGTGGATAACTACAGGTAAGATGTTAATATGTTTTTTTCAACTTTTTCCAAGACTGTTTCCCCTATTGAGTTTGCTGAGTTTTCAACATGTGGTTGATAAGTTAGGTAACATTAAGTTCATATAGTTTAGTAATCTTGTTATGAGCTTATACGTCTTTTGAAATATTTAAAATGTTGCGCAAATAAAAGAATATCAATCCGTTAAAGATATTACTATATCAAAAAAATCAGTTTACTTAAAATATTATCACATGGAAAATACTAACGAGCTTTTATTAAAAGAAAACAAAGACC
>CAXTDO010000097.1:0-10318 GCA_964242315.1 uncultured Flavihumibacter sp. | reverse complement strand
CTTCCCATCAACTATCCCAAAGTATGGGAGATGTATAAAAAACATGAGGCCAGTTTCTGGACGGCTGAAGAGATTGATCTGAGCGGTGATATGAAAGACTGGGCAAGTCTGAACGATGGCGAGCGTCACTTCATCTCGCATGTGCTTGCGTTCTTTGCAGCAAGCGATGGCATCGTTAATGAAAACCTCGCGGTGAACTTCATGAGTGAAGTACAACTGCCTGAAGCAAGATGTTTTTACGGTTTTCAGATCATGATGGAAAACATCCATTCCGAACCTTATGCATTGCTGATTGACACTTACATCAAAGACCAGCAGGAAAAATCAAGATTGTTTCATGCCATAGATACCGTTCCGGCAGTAAAGAAAAAAGCAGAGTGGGCTTTGAGATGGATCGACAAAGGAAACTTCGCAGAAAGACTGGTAGCCTTTGCAGCAGTGGAAGGCATCTTCTTTAGCGGCAGCTTTTGCTCTATCTTCTGGATGAAAAAAAGAGGCCTCATGCCCGGACTAACATTCAGCAATGAATTGATCAGTCGCGATGAAGGACTGCATTGCGAATTTGCCTGCCTGCTTTATAAAATGCTGGATAACAAATTAAGCAAGAATGAAATTTATGAAATCATCGGTGACGCCGTACGAATAGAAAAAGAATTCATCACCGAAGCGCTGCCGGTAGACCTCATAGGTATGAATGCCAAACTGATGCAGCAATACATTGAATTTGTTGCCGACCGCTGGCTGGATGAACTGGGTTACCCAAAAATGTTCCTTGCCACAAATCCTTTTGATTTTATGGAGATGATCTCGCTTCAGGGCAAAACCAACTTCTTCGAAAAACGTGTGGGCGATTATCATAAGTCAGGTGTAATGTCAGGCATGAAAGAAGCACAGACATTCAGTCTCGAAGAAGATTTTTAGTAAAGCAACATGATTTCTATTCTTTGCCATCCATTCTATAATTTATAAGCTGCCGATAGCTGACAGCTACTAACATTAATACCAATCCATTAACAATAAAGTTTTAAAACATGCAATACGTAATCAAAAGAAACGGAAAAAAAGAGAGCATCAAGTTCGATAAGGTAACCGCCCGTATCGAAAAGTTATCTTACAGTTTAAGTCCGCTGGTAAACGTTATTGATGTTGCCAAGAAAGTGATCGAGGGCATCTATGACGGCGTACCAACTACCGAACTGGATAACCTTGCTGCTGAAATAGCAGCCTCACTGGCCACAAAGCATCCCGACTATGCATTGCTTGCTTCAAGAATTGCAGTGAGCAACCTGCATAAGAATACTATAAAATCTTTCTCTGAAACAATGAGAAAATTATACCACTATTTAGATAAAGGCAGTGGCAAAAAAACACCCTTATTGGCTGACGAGGTATGGAAAGTGATTGAGGACAACGCTGAGCTGTTAGATAGTACTTTGATCTATGACCGTGACTTCGGCTTTGATTACTTCGGTTTTAAAACACTGGAAAAATCATACCTCATGAAGATCGACGGTAAGGTAGCCGAACGTCCGCAACATATGTACATGAGGGTAGCAATAGGCATTCATAAAGAAGATGTGGAGAGTGCTATTAAAACGTATCACCTGATGAGTGAGCGCTGGTTTACGCATGCAACGCCAACGCTTTTTAATGCCGGTACACCTAAGCCTCAAATGAGCAGTTGCTTCCTGCTCACGATGAAAGAAGACAGCATTGAAGGCATTTACGATACATTAAAACAAACTGCGCGGATATCGCAAAGTGCCGGTGGTATTGGCCTTGCTATTCATAACATCCGAGCAACAGGGTCGTATATTGGTGGCACAAACGGTACCAGCAACGGCATCATCCCCATGCTGCGCGTATTCAACGATACCGCCCGTTATGTTGACCAGGGTGGCGGCAAACGCAAAGGTGCCTTTGCAGTGTACCTGGAGCCATGGCATCCTGATGTGTTTGAATTTTTAGACCTCCGTAAAAATCACGGTAAGGAAGAAATGCGTGCAAGAGACTTATTTTATGCCTTATGGATTTCTGACCTCTTTATGAAACGCGTGGAGGAAAACGGTAAGTGGAGTTTGTTTTGTCCTAATGAAGCGCCTGGCCTAAGCGAATGCTGGGGAGCAGAATTTGAAGCCTTATATACGCAGTATGAAAAAGATGGAAAAGCCAGAAAAACCATTAACGCACAGGAGCTATGGTTTGCTATTTTAGATGCACAGATTGAAACAGGCACACCTTACATGTTGTATAAAGATGCGGCCAACAGCAAAAGCAATCAGCAAAACCTGGGCACCATTAAAAGCAGCAACCTCTGTACGGAGATCATGGAATATACGGCGCCTGACGAAGTAGCCGTTTGTAACCTTGCTTCGCTGGCGCTACCCCGTTATGTGATTAATGGCAAGTTCGATCATGATAAATTGTACGAAGTAACTTATCAGGTTACCAAGAATCTTAATAAAATCATCGATTATAATTACTACCCGATAGAAGAAGCAAGAAACTCCAACCTTCGCAACAGGCCTATCGGTATTGGTGTTCAGGGATTGGCCGACGTATTTATCTTATTGCGTTTGCCATTCGAAAATGAACTGGCTAAAATACTGAACAGAGATATTTTTGAAACCATTTACTTTGCTGCAATGACCGCCAGTAAAGATCTGGCCATAGAGCAGGGCGCTTATCAAACCTTTAAAGGCTCACCGCTTTCAAAAGGCATCTTCCAGTTCGACATGTGGAACGTACAGCCAACCAACAGGTGGGACTGGCAATCGCTTCGCAAAGAGGTAATGACACATGGCGTACGCAATTCGTTGCTGCTAGCGCCGATGCCAACGGCCTCTACTTCGCAGATACTGGGTAACAATGAATGTTTTGAGCCATATACCTCCAACATCTATTCAAGGCGCGTGCTTAGTGGTGAATTCATCATCATTAACAAGCATCTGTTGAAAGACCTCGTTCAGTTGGGCTTATGGAATAATGATATGAAGAACAGCATCATCGCTGCCAATGGTTCCATTCAGCATATAGACAACATTCCTGCTGAAATAAAAGAACTTTATAAAACGGTCTGGGAAATCAAGCAGCGCAACCTGATTGATATGGCTGCCGACAGGGGGGCGTTTATCTGCCAGTCGCAATCGTTGAATTTGTTTGTTGATACGCCCACCACATCCAAACTTACTTCCATGCACTTCTATGCCTGGAAGAAGGGATTGAAAACAGGGATGTATTACCTGCGCACGCAAGCCGCTACACAAGCCGTTCAATTTACCATTGAAAAGCAAGGCAGTGACCAGATGCAACCAGTGATTCCTAAAGTAGATGAAAAAATACTTTCTAATGATATTGATAGCATCACTGCGGATTTCAGTGGCCCAACCTGTACTATGGAAGAAGGCTGTGTAACATGCAGTTCTTAATGTTCTTCTAAGTTCAAACAAAAGGGTATGTTACCTGTTAAAAATGGTGCATACCCTTTTTTTATTCGTTAATCTGCTTGACCGAGGCATTTGGATTGCCTATCTTCGTATAGCATATAAATATTATACAGGTAGAAGAGGTATATGACTTAATGTTTAATGAGAGCCATCAAATGCTTCATATCAACGGCCTATATTGACGAGATAATGAACATTGAGTATTGACTGTTGAATATTGAATGTTTCTTAATGATCTTATTGATTACAACTTATCTTTATGTCGAAAAAAATTGATACTAATAAATTTGCCGCTCCGCCCCTGCTTTCGTGGGATATTTTTATGAACGGCTATCAACGCAAACTGGAGCGGGCAGATGATTTTAACCAGCTACATAAATTATCCCTTACAAAAAAGTGGATCATTGAATGGGATATAGAATCAAAACTCTTTCGGCAGGATAAAGTTATTATTGTAACGGATACCTTATTACGTATTGTGTACTCAAGTGGAAATGTATATGAAATGAACGGCTATACATCGGATGAGTTGAAAGGTCAGAATCCAAGGATATTTCAGGGTCCCGATACTTCACTGGATGCTCGTTTAAAGATACGTGAAGCGATCAATAATCGCAAACCTATCGACATAACGCTTCTTAATTATAAAAAGAACAGTCAGCCTTATTTTTGCCATGTAGAAGAATATCCTGTATTTAATAAGAACCGGGAACTCTCCCATTTTATCGCTTTTGAAAATCTTGCCACGGCGCCTTCCATATAAGTTAAACAAGCTGAAATGAACCTGGAAGAAAAGATCCGGCTGGCAGAAACCAGGATATTCAAAGCGGTATTTCCTAATACTACTAATCACTACGATACTTTATTTGGCGGCATGGCCATGCAGCTTATGGATGAAGTGGCTTTTATTACCGCTACCCGGTTTGCCCGTAAGAGAATGGTAACGGTTTCTTCTGATAAAATTGATTTCACAAAACCTATCCCTGCAGGCACTATCATAGAACTGATCGGATCAATTGATCATATCGGCAACACCAGCATCAGAATTCTTGTTGAAATCTATATCGAAGAGATGTATTCCTTCGAAAGGCAAAAAGCCATCTCCGGAACTTTTACCCTGGTAGCAATAGATGAAAACAAGCAGCCGGTTAAGATCATGTAGGATGTCAGATATGAGGTATGAGGTATGGGGTATGAGGAAAACCCCGAAGGGGTGACATGATTATAGAAAATATCAGCATAGAAAGCGCGAACCCCGAAGGGGTGGCATTGTTCTTCAAATAAAAGAATCATGTCACCCCTTCGGGGTTTTGCTCATACCCAATACCTCATACCCCATACCCCATACCTCACACCTTTTTTGTACATTCAATCCATGATTCCATATCTAAGTTGCGATTGGGGTACGTCATCTTTCAGGCTCAGTTTGGTTGATGCTGAAAACTTTAGCCTGATTCAAAGCACGAACACAGATAAAGGTATTTTCGCTACTTATAATTCGTGGACTGAAACTTTTAATACTGATCCTGCCGCCAGGGTATCTTTTTATCTTAACGTAATGCGGGAGCAAATTTTAGTAATAGAGCAGAAAATAAACTACTCTTTAAATGAAGTACCCTTACTAATCTCGGGAATGGCCTCCTCGTCTATCGGCATCAAACCACTTCCTTATCATGAACTTCCTTTCCTCATCGATGGTTCGGAAATGCTGAGCGAATTCATTCCTCAAACACCGGAATTTAAACATGATACGTTGCTTATCTCGGGAGTGAAAAGTGATAATGATGTCATGCGCGGTGAAGAAACACAATTGATAGGAATGCTTTCCACCAACACTATCAGCGGAAAAAAACTATTCATCATGCCAGGCACGCATTCAAAACACATCCTGGTAAATGGTAACCAGGCAATCAACTTTAAAACTTATATGACGGGAGAATTTTTTGATTTGTTATCAAAAAAAAGCATTTTACAGGCAGGATTGGAAGAAGGCGACGGACTGCAGGCAGCACCTGAAAAAGAAAGTTTTAAACAAGCTGTCAGGGCAGGGGCATCTTCTAACCTGCTGAACGCTTGTTTTAAAGTAAGAACTAATTCACTGTTTGATAAGCTAAGTAAAAAACAAAATTATCACTACCTGAGCGGACTGCTCATTGGCGCCGAACTGGGAGAAATTGCGCATAATGATCCAATTGGAATATATTTATGTTGCAGCAACAAACTGAAGACCTATTATGAAACGGCGCTTGAAGTGTTAGGGATGAATCAAAGGGTACATTCCTTTTCAGCAGATACGGTTGAAAAAGCGGCAATAATAGGGCAGTATAAAATTTATGAAAAATACATCAACAGATGAGCAAGCCATTTTCCTGGGAAGCGTTTAACAAAATTCCTGTTATCGGGATCATGAGAAATATCCCGCAGGCACGCGTGGAAATGCTGGTAAGCCAGTACTACGAATGCGGCTTTACCACACTTGAGGTAACGATGAATTCGGAAGGTGCTGCAAACACCATTTCTTATCTGTCAGAAATCTATACTGACACGTTGAATATCGGCGCCGGCACTGTATTAACATTGGAAGATCTTGATGAAGCTTTAGCTGCCGGGGCAGGTTTTATTGTTACCCCGGTTATAAATGAAGAGGTTATTAAAATGTGTGTAGCCAGGAAAGTACCGGTTTTTCCGGGTGCCTACACGCCATCTGAAATTTACAGGGCCTGGAAGATGGGCGCCGCTATGGTAAAGGTGTTCCCGGCAACGAGGTTAGGCCCTGATTTTATAAAAGAGGTGCTGGCGCCAATGAATTTCCTGAAGCTGGTTCCAACGGGCGGTGTAAGCATTGACACCTTAACAGATTTCTTTAAAGCCGGCGCTGCCGGTGTGGGCATGGGCAGTACGCTCTTTCCAAAAAGCCTTGTTGAAAACGGGCAGTGGGATGAGCTGGGTAAACACTTTTCATCTATCTTAAAAAAATATAATGATTTGTTGTCTTGAACTGTGATTAAATGATTTAATGATTATCATGATTTTAATAGTAATCATAGCCTTCGATAAATCATTTAATCACAGTTCAGGACGTTTAACTAAAAAAATATTTATGGCTACTTACAGAAGCAGCGGCTGGTTTGGCAAAAAAGACAAGATGGGTTTCATTTACAGAAGCTGGATGAAAAACCAGGGCTACCCTGAAGACCTGTTTGATGGCAGGCCGGTGATCGGCATCTGTAATACCTGGTCGGAACTAACGCCCTGCAATGCACATTTACGCGATATCGCCGAAGTAGTAAAGCGCGGCGTCTACGAAGCCGGCGGCTTTCCGCTCGAATTTCCCATTATGTCTTTGGGAGAAACGTTGCTGAAACCAACCGCCATGCTTTTCAGAAATCTTGCCAGCATGGATGCCGAAGAATCTATCAGGGGCAATCCTCTTGACGGAGTGGTGCTGTTAACAGGTTGCGACAAAACAACGCCTTCCACCCTGATGGGCGCTGCCAGCGTAGATCTTCCCACCATAGTTGTTCCCGGCGGACCGATGCTCAACGGCAGGTTCCAGGGAAAGGAGATCGGCTCGGGTACGCATGTATGGAGACTTGATGCTGATATGAAGACAGGCGCTATCACACCAAAAGATTACCTGCAGGCGGAAAGTTGTATGTCGAGAAGCGCCGGTCATTGCATGACGATGGGAACCGCCTCTACCATGGCTGTAATGGTAGAATCTTTGGGCATGTCGCTATCCGGTGCCGCCGCCATACCGGCAGTAGATTCGAGAAAGAAAGTGCTTGCTCATTTGTCGGGCCGGAGGATTGTGGAAATGGTAAAGGAAGATCTTAAAATATCAAAGATACTCACCAGGGAAGCCTTTGAAAATGCCATTAAAGTAAATGCGGCAGTGGGCGGCTCTACCAATTTTATCATCCATCTTACCGCTATCGCAGGAAGAATCGGCGTAGAGTTGGACCTGGCGGACTTTGATAACCTTGGAAGCAACATACCATTATTATTAAATCTGATGCCTTCCGGAAAATTTCTTATGGAAGACTTCTTTTACGCAGGCGGACTACCGGTGATCATTAATGAGATGAAAGAGCAATTACATATGAATGCGCTTACCGTTTCCGGTAAAAGTCACCGTGAAAATATTGAAGGATTCACCACATGCTATAACAGCGAAGTGATTGCGTTGTATGAAGAGCCTTTTATTCCATCAGCAGGTATTGCAGTGCTAAAAGGTAACCTGGCAGAGAACGGTGCTGTTATAAAGCCTTCAGCGGCAACGCCCGCGCTTATGCAACACCGTGGCAGGGCGGTAGTCTTCGAAACGATCGAAGAATACCACGCACATATAGATGATGAAGACCTTGATATAGACGAAACCTGTATTATGGTACTTAAAAATGTTGGTCCGGTAGGTTATCCCGGAATGCCGGAAGTAGGAAATATGACCCTGCCAAAGAAGGTGCTTGACAAAGGTTTTACTGATATGGTAAGAATCTCCGATGGCAGAATGAGCGGCACCGCGTATGGTACCGTAGTGCTGCATGTATCACCGGAAGCAGCTATTGGCGGCACTTTAGCACTGGTGGAGAACGGCGACTACATAGAATTAGACGTAGCCAACAGGCGTCTGCACCTCGACGTTACCATTGAAGAACTTACCACCAGAAGACAACGCTGGAATAAACCGCAGCCTGTAATGAACAGGGGTTATGTAAGCCTGTATGTAAAAAATGTACAACAGGCAGATAAAGGCGCTGACTTTGATTTCTTAACAGGCGGATCAGGATCGGAAGTTACCAGAGATTCGCATTAATCTGAACTGTGATTTATCTGATTAATTGATAACTATGAACAGATCATAGTTATCAATTAATCAGATAAACCACAGTTCAAAAACTCAACCAACATGACCCTACTCATCATCATTCTTAGCCTCCTGTTATTGGTGGGTTTAATTACCTGGGGAAAGGTGAATGCCTTTCTGGCGTTTTTAGTGGTATCCATTCTTGCAGGATTGTGCTTGGGCATACCCATGAAAGACATTACCAAATCGGTGTACAAAGGAATTGGCGACACGCTGGGTTCCCTGGTGATCATTATCGTGCTGGGCGCTATGTTGGGCAAAATTGTAGCTGAAAGCGGCGCCGCGCAGAAGATCGCTACGGTAATGATGAAGAGTTTCGGAGACAAATACATTCAGTGGGCGCTGATGCTGACGGGTTTTATCATAGGCATC
Organism: uncultured Flavihumibacter sp.; assembly: GCA_964242315.1. Lineage (GTDB taxonomy): Bacteria > Bacteroidota > Bacteroidia > Chitinophagales > Chitinophagaceae > JADCRZ01. The sequence goes on along the minus strand of CAXTDO010000097.1, from coordinate 1,633 downwards.
CCTCTTTTTTATAACGTAGGGTTTGTACTGATCATACCTATGATCTTTTCCATCATTTATAAATATAAGCTTCCACCGATGTATATAGCGCTTCCTATGCTTGCACCTATGTCGGTGGCTCATGGGTTTCTGCCTCCACATCCCTCTCCTGCCGCGCTGGTAACTTTGTTCAACGCAAATATGGGCGTTACGCTTGTTTATGGCATTTTCATTTCTGTTCCTGTTATGATAGTGGCGGGCCCTCTGTTTGCCCGCACCATAAAAAATATACAATCTACTCCTTTAAAAGGTTTTATATCCAAAACGCTGCCCGACAACGAACTTCCGGGCACTGCCAACAGTTTTCTTACCGCTTTGCTGCCGGTTATATTACTAATGGCTACTACCCTGCTGGTATTTAGCGCACCTCACAATACCAGCCTGCAGAATTATCTTGGCTTCATTGGTGAACCCGGAATTGTAATGCTCCTTGCTGTAATCGTGGCAACATTTACGCTGGGAATACAGATGGGCAGTAGTATGAAATCTATTATGAATATTTATACCGAAGCGGGAAAAGATGTGGCTATGGTATTGCTGATCATCGCCGGAGCTGGAGTATTAAAACAGGTGCTGATTGATAGTGGCGTAAGCAACCAGATAGCCGGTGCCCTGCAGGGCTTATCCATTCATCCCCTGGTGTTGGGTTGGTTAATCGCTGCGTTTATAAGGGTCTGCCTGGGATCTGCCACCGTAGCCGGACTCACCACCGCAGGCATCGTTTTACCCATGATGGAAAGAGCACATGTAAATCCTAACCTTATGGTATTATCTATTGGCGCCGGAAGTCTTATGTTTTCACATGTGAACGATGGCGGATTCTGGTTGTTCAAGGAATACTTTAACCTTTCCGTTAAAGACACCCTACGTTCCTGGTCTATCATGGAGACGATTGTTGCCGTCATGGGGTTGGGAGGAGTGATGTTGGTAAACCTGTTTGTTTCGTAGTTTTTTAACCACGGAGGCAGGGTGGCACAGAGGGGCCCAGGGTTATTTTATGTTGTAACGTTCTGATATCTCCGTGCATCTTTGTGTCACCCTGCCTCCGTGGTTAAAAAAAACCGAACTAAATACTAACTTCTAATGTTTACTCGTTGTGAATAAGTTCCTCTATTTTTCCGCGAGGTATTATTTATATTTGAAATACAAGCCATACGTGCAGGGATTGCATGGATGGAGGCGAAGAAAACGTTTTGATGAATTTAAATATGCTTTAATTGACAGAAACTATCATAAATCTCGAAACCGTTAATCCTACGGAATTTTTTGGAGTAAACAACGGCAAGTTAGACATCCTGAAAAAGAAATTTCCCCTTCTTAAAATCTTATCGAGAGGCACCCAGCTTAAACTGAGCGGCTCGCCTGAACAAGTGGAGACGGCAAAAGATAAAATCAATCTTGTAGTTCAGTATTTACAGCGAAACGGCCATCTTACTGAAACTTACCTGGAACAGATGCTGGGCGGCGGTGATGATGCCGAAGTAGTAGACAACTTCGTAGACCGCAATCCAAATGAAGTGCTGGTATTCGGTCCCAACGGCAAAACAGTGCGTGCCAGAACGGACAACCAGAAACGCGTGGTGCAGGCCACCGA
>CAXTDO010000096.1:0-11714 GCA_964242315.1 uncultured Flavihumibacter sp. | reverse complement strand
TTGATATAGTGAGATTATACAGGCTTGATAGCAGTTATATTCTATAGTCGTTAGTAAAAAAGCCAGCGGCATTTTCTATGTTACCAGAAAGGTTCTTTGTGCGTGAGATAAACCGCGATGATGGTAACCTGCAGTTCAGTTCCATCAATGTAATAGGGTACCAGGTAGGGGAATTTCTTTATGGCAGCGCAGCGGATATCATCCTAACGGATGGAGCCAAAGAAAGGGTTGAGCTTAATAGCATTGAGAGTGATCTGTAATTGCGCTGCAAAGCGTTTGCCTAGCCCTGGTTGCTGCTTTTGGTAATAATCAACAGTCTCTTCTATATCATTAAGGGCGGCTGGTGAAAAAATAACGGTATAAGGCCTCATTTAGCCAGTTGCTTTATCTTTTTGGTGGCTTCATTCCAGCTTACTGCTTTAGAGGGCTTTTTCTGCAAGTCCTTGAGTCGTTTGCGTACTTCTTTTTTCTGCCATTCCGGAATAGGAGCTTCATCTAAAATTTCTACGGCATCTAGTTTTTGCAAGTCTTTAATGATAGCAGCAGCGTAATCTTTTTTGATACGCACGTACAGGGTTTCGGGCATAGGAAGTAGGTTTATAGATTTAAGAAGCAAAAGCTTTTTTCGCTTTTACATTTTGAATAATGTTAACAATTACAAGATAAATTTTTTCTCGATTTTATACAAACGGGTATTACATAGTATAAGATAACAACAAATTTATGCTAATAAGGTACATAAATCAATAAGATATAATTACTATAACACGGAGTGAAAAAGTAAATTTAGTAGGTAACATTTCAAACCTCCTTTAGTAGTAACCTTTAAAATTCCGTCTGCTGAATAGTAACCGGACCGATAAGCCCTGATTTTAATAAGGGCGACTCTTTCTTGTAAGGGTTGTAAGTGGTAAAAGTATACCTGCCGCTGGTGCGCTTTTCACCTTTTAACAACCAGTCCGGCCATTTCCCATTTTTAATGCCATCATTAGGAAGCCGCTCGTCGCCTATGAGCCTGTTTGGCCAAAGGTTGGCCACTTCTATTTCCAGTTGATTATTTTTCTGCTTTACTGCACTGGTAATATCTACTTTCCAGGGGGCCGTCCATACAACACCAAGGTCCTGACCGTTGAGCCTGACGCGGGCCATATTTTTAACTTCTCCCAAATCAAGGTATAACTTTTTATTACTGTTGTTGCCGGTAGGCGTAATGTCGAATGTCTGACTATACACTGCTATTCCTGAATAATACCTGATCCCGTCTTCGACACGGGTCGTCCAGTCAACCAGGTGATCAAATGTTGTATTTTCAGGTCCACCCCATTTAGGATCAAAAGATACTTTCCAGGGAGCATTTAAGGCTGCCACTTCCTGTTTTGCAGGAAAATTCTTTTTTACCGGTGACTGTGCAGATTTGCCATTTGCGAATACGATAAAGAAACTCTGATAAGGCTCAAACTGCAAGGGAATGGAAGTGCGCCCGTTACTACTGTTAAATTCAGTCAGTATCCTTGTCTTGCCTGTCAATGGATCCCAAAGTTCCGGTGTTCCTTTGGTAGTTCGGAAACTGCATGATGTAGTGATCAATTGATTCGTGCGATTTGCTACAAAATAAATGTCCATGTCGTTTGAAGTACGATGGGTATAGCGCACTTGTCCTGAAGTTTCAAAATCTTCTGAAATGCCAGCTTTCTTTAACAATGCAGCAGTAAGGCTGTATTCAGGGTATAAGGTGTTTTTTGCAACCGTAGTTAATTCTCCTCCCCATATCACTCTGCCTTTGCCATAAGCATGCTCACCCTGTGACGTAGGTGGTTCCATGCTTCCCCAGATTTCTTTGGCAAGAGACTGAATCTTTTGATCGCATTCAGGAAAGTCCGATAAACCCGGAGATTTTACAGGAGGTATTCCAATTACGGATGCCCCGTCATTGATCAATGCCCTGATTTTTTCCAGCAAGGCTGGTGTCATAGTCTTAACGGCAGGCAATACGAGTAATTCGTAAGAAGCGCCACCCGGGAAAACAACTTTATGGTTTTTTACGCTGGCTTTATAAAGTTGGCCTGGCGAACAGCCGTCAAAATTATATCCCTTTTTATCTGGTATGGTATCATTTCCAATTAACGCTGATGGAGGAGGAAGAAATACGTGTGGGGAACCTTCAGGCGTTAAATACAAAATATCTGCGACAGCCTTTCCCTTTTGCAAAATGAACTGGCACCTGGAAATATAACGATGGTAATCCAAAGCCATCGGCCACCAGGTCTGTTTTCTGTCCCAATGAACGCCATAAGGCCCCATCGTCATACCTGGTTGCAGGGAATCATTGAAAGGCTTATGCGCGAAAGTATGGTAATAAAATTTATTAAGTCCCATGGCAAATGCCCAGTCACCCTGGTCTTTCATGGAGCCGGGGTATTGCTTCCATCCTTCGGTAGATTCGCCAGTAAATGCTTCGGCCAGTACAACAGATTTCCCTTCCACATGGGCAATTGAGGTAGCTTCTATACAGCTAAAAGCTGAATTGAATCCGAAATTTTTACTCCAGAATTCAGCAGCCGGAATATCTGCGATTGCGCCAAGTTCCAGGTCCGCGGTTGGATTCATATCATAAGGTTCAATAGCCAGATTTAATCCATACTGCCGTCCATATTTTTTTATATGCAATGCATGAAATTCCAAAATCAGTTCCTGGCTTGTTTGCCTCAGATCCCATAAAAACCTTTCACTTATTTCGGGGCTCTCTACGATATTGCCTGCATATACAGGGTAAAAGGGCAGGGGATCGTAGCCCCGTCTTTTGGTAAATTCCTGCCTGAAATTTGGTGTCCAGTTTTGCGAGCCGGATTCCCAGCTATCCATAAAAAGTGTTTTGAATCCACCCGGAACATTGTTTTTTTTTGTCCCGAGTTTGTTAATAATTTTCCCCAGATACTCTTGCAGTTGTTTGTTCAAAGCAACGGTATCAAATTTGTCCGATTCGAATCCTAGTCCCTGCACAGGTGCGGGTCTTGTTGTGGCACCATTATTTCTTCTGCCAAACCGCATGATCGTCCATTTTCCTTCGGGCGCTTTCCAGTTCAATGTTCCATCCGGCTGAAGTTTGCCTGTGAGGTCAATGATCTGTTTTTTTGGAATTGATGCACCGGCGGGAATGTTATCATAATCAACTGAGGATGATAAATATGGTTTAACGGCAGGTGCGGAGGTATAAGGCGCCCGGTAGTAAAGGGCCTTCTCGTCTGCATCACTTATTTTTTTTGTGCCGTCAGTACTGGGAAAAGCAAGAACGGCAACGTCTTCATAAAAATCCTGCCATTGCTTTTTTAGTTCCGGCGTAAAAGGACCTTCACCGAAATAGGGCTTTTTCGGAGCAGGAAGAGGAAGTTTAATCGGTCCGGTTTCTGATCCGCTCAGTTGTACTGTGCTCGATACCAGGTGCTGCATAGACTGACTTCCTGTTACCCAGGGGCCTCCGCTTCCGGTCCATGCCGGGCCAATGCCCAACATCATGACAATCCCTAATCTCCGGCATTCATCCACGGCATGTTTGAATAATGCCATCCATTCATCGCTCAAAAAATTAACGGGTCCGCGTGGAACTCCTACATTTACTTCAATAAATAAAACATTTCCGATACCAACTTTTTTCATCGATTCAAGGTCTTTCGTCATGCCTTCTTTTGATATACTTCCTTCCATAAAATACCAGTATACACCGGGTCGGGTTGAGTCAGGTGGATTGGCAAAACCAGCTTTTAGCTCTTCAATGCCCGGGTTGTCAACCGTTCTGTTTGTAACAGAGGTATTGTAACAGCTATAAAAACCGAGCGTTACAAAGAAAACCAGCACTTTAGTAAGTAATAATCTTTTAAATAAAAACATGGTATTGTTTTATGATGTCTTTTTAAATGTTTATTTATTACGGGGGGGATGATTCATTACAAACTGTTATTAACTCTTACGCCTACATCAAAGGGCCCTATAAAAAATGGGATTTAAAATAAATTAAATCCCATTTCTAAAACTATCAGGCTTTTTTAATTCACTGCTATCTGGTGCATATATCAACAATCAATATCCGGGATTCTGAGTCAGTTTACTGTTTATTTGAACCTCTCTGAACGGAATAGGATAAATTAGTTTGTCTGCTGTTACATTAAAAGCGGCTGGTAAGATCCATCCGTAGATCGCTTTTAAGCGAACACCTTTTGCATTTAAAGTAGTAATTGCTTTTCCTGTACGAATAAGATCCATGTAGCGATGATTTTCGAAAGCAAGCTCATGACGCATTTCATTGGCAACATTATCGGCAGTAGCTGCGGCAACATCAGGTAGTCCGGCTCTTCTTCTTACCTGGTTCAGGTATGGCAGTGCGTCGGCACTTTTATTTTCGTTCACTAAACATTCAGCCAGTAATAGCAGGGTGCCGGCATAACGAAAAACCGGCCAATCATCAGGCGTGTTAAACGCAATTGAATAAGGAGGATGAAAGTATTTTTTTACCATAAGCATTGGAGTGATGCCTGCGGTAGGTGTATAACCGACAGGACTTTTGGTGCCAGTGATAGTGAAATCTTCTACTCCGCTTATCTTACCTTCCACTACCAATACGGAAGCCGGGAGCCTTGCGTCATTTGCTTCGTAGGAGCTGACCATTTCGGCTGTGGGTACGTTCCAGCCACTTAAGATGTCCATAGCGCCGTCATGGTACCCGGCAATGACTTCAGAGTTGGTTGATTTAGGAATAAATTGCCAGGTAAAATTACTCTGTAAATTGCTTGACAAATCAGAGAGGTACTGAACCTCAAAGATTGATTCCCTGCTGTTTTTATTAGCGGGATCAAAAACATCTGCGTAATTAGGTAACAGGGAATAGCTCATTTTTGTGATATCCAGCAGTTCCGTTTCTGCTTTTGCGTATTCTTTGGTTGGTTGCGTCATGTATACGTAAGCAAGCAACGTTTTTGCAGCTCCTTTGGAAGCCCTGCCTGATTGTGGAAATGCGGTAATTGTCGGAAGCAGTGGGATGGCTTTGGCCAGGTCGGCTTTAATTTGGGTATATACTTCATCAACGGTGTTTCTAGCTGTATATGATGCATCAGATGAAGTCACCGGTGTCAGCATCAGTGGCACGCCACCGAAGTGTGTAACCAGGTCAAAGTAATAATAAGCTCTCAGGAACGAAATTTCTCCTGTAATGGAATCTTTTGCTCCCTGGCTTAAAAATGCAGCAGTGGTAATCTGGTCCAGGATGGTGTTTATTCTGGAAATCCCGGAGTAATTGGCAGTCCATCTGTCGCCTGGAGAGTTAGGTATGGCAGCCGAGTTAGACACATCAGTAAACTGGGCATACGCTTCATGTATTTTTTCAAAACCGCGATTAGCCTGGTAAATGGTAAAAAAGGTATTATCTGAGCGCATTTCATCCTGAAAAATACCGGTATTTACGATGGTTTTTAAAGGAACATAAGAAGCATTTACCGCTTGCCGGAATTGAGTTAAATCAGCATAGAAAGAACCGGAAGTAAGCTGTGTCGGAGGCAGCAGCGTCAGGAACTCTTTTTTACAAGACGACACACCGATCAGCGCTATGACTATTATAAATAATTTATGTTTCATGTAGTATAATATAAAGATGAAAGGATAGGATTAAAAATTAACGTTTAGGCCCAAAGTATAAATCCTTGCAATAGGGAATGCGGTGAAATCCCGGCCCTGATGTAAACCGTCTAACCCATTGAGTGATATTTCAGGATTCATACCGGGATACCTGGTAAGCATAAAAGGATTTTGTGAACTGAAATAAACCCTTGCGCTTTTAATGGTACTATTGGTAGGAATGGGTATTGTATATCCTAAAACGATATTTTTTACCGCAAGGTAAGTACCACTGAATATTTGCCTGGTAGTAAAATTTCTAAAGTCTGCAGTAGTTCCGGCCCTTGTTCTTGGATAAATACCATCGCCCGGATTATCCACAGATCTCCATCTCCTGGCAACACCTTTTCTAACATTGAATACGCCGTCCAGATTTTCAGTTGACTGATAAGCATCGTCTACTATTTCATTGCCAACAGACCCTGCTACCATGATACTCAGGTCGAAAGTTTTGTAGGAGAAGGAGTTTGTTAGACCATAAATGAAATCAGGGTTTGGATCGCCTAACCATGCTCTGTCGTTTATATCTATTTTTCCATCAGGCTTACCGTTAGGGCCGCTTAGATCAGCAAATCTTGCGGTACCTACCATGGCAGTGGCATCATGAGGCTGGGTGTCAAATTCCTGTTGGGTCATGTAAACACCGGTGTTTATATACCCATAAAATGCACCAATCGGATGTCCAACAGCGGTTCTGTTATCATCCCAGTATTCATTGTATCCGCCAATCGGAGCATTGTTTGTGCCCAATTGTTTTACGATGTTCCTGTTGAATGAAATATTGAAATTGGTATTCCAGGTTAATTTGCCAGTTAAATTTTTAGAGTCAATGGAGATCTCGTGGCCCCAGAAATCGAAGCGGCCGATATTGGATGAGATGCTGCTGAAACCGGATTGAACAGGGATATCAATTTGATAAAGCAAACCGTCTGTTTTTTTCCAGTAATAGTCATAACTAAATGAAATGCGGTTATTAAACAAAGAAAGATCCAATCCCAGATCATACCCTGCCGTTGTTTCCCAGGTTAAGGCTGAGTTGGCTATTCCATTCAACGCACTTCCTGATGCAAGCGTGTTGTTAAAAGCATAATTGTACTGGCCAATATTCGCGAGGTAACCATAATTTCCAATATTATAATTACCCACCTTTCCATAACTGCCCCTGATTTTTAGAAAATTTATTGCGGAAATATTCTTCATAAAGTTTTCATCGGAAGCCACCCATCCTGCAGAAACAGAGGGGAAATATCCATACTTGTTAGCTGATCCGAACCTTGAAGAGCCATCACTTCTGAAAGCTACAGATAACAGGTATTTTTCCTTGAAGTTATAGTTGGCACGGCCAATATACGATAATACTGAGTAATCGCTGGCACCTACGGTTCCAATGCGGGTAGCGGCAACATTCAACCATGATATTGCATCACTCGGAAACTGCGATCCGGTAATACCGCTATTTTCAGCATGTACTTTCTGTGCAGTGTATCCAACGAAGGCCTCAATATTATGATTGGTGCCGAGTTTTTTAGTATAAGTTAAAGTGTTTTCTGATAACCATGACAGGTAGCTGCTGGTGCTGTAGCTTCCACCCGCAGAAGCTGCCGGAGCGGTACCACCCCGGATTGTTGAAGGGCTGAACTGCCTGTTGATAAAATTATCCGTATTAACATTGATGCTCGATTTAAATTGCAAGCCATCGAAGATCTTGTACACGCCGTAAGCATTACCCAGTAATATCAGGTCCTTGTTTGGATTCTGGTTAAGTCTTAAAACCTGATAATAGTTAGGAGTTGAAAACATACCCGGCGGTGCAAAACCTATAGGATAAGTGCCGTCAGGATTCTTATAATTAAGTGTAGGATCTGTTAAGTAGGCAACCTGTATGATATTACGGCCATTTCCCAATCCTGGCGTTATGTTATCATTCTGATACGTGATGCCCATGTTTAATCCGAAAGTCAGCTTATCACTTGCATAAAAAATATTGTTGCTTCTTGCTGTGAACCGCTGTGAGGATTGGTTGATCATTACCCCATCCTGTTTATTATAGTTCAGGTTTACCACCGATTTTATATCCTTTGTTCCGGAAGAAAGTGTAAGATCGTAATCCTGTATCATTGCTTTTCTCAGCAATACATCAAACCAGTTGGTACCATCAGTAGGTTTATATTGTGAAGGATTTTGATATTGTAAAGGAACACCACCGGTATAACCTTCATACTTTGCGGCGTCCTCGTAATATTCTTTTTTAAACTGTGCAAATTCAGGGGCGTTCATCAGATCGGGCCTGCCTCTTTTTGAAACCGTTTGCACACCTGAATAAGTACTGAACTCAATATTTTTCTGTCCGGCCTTAGCCTGCTTGGTAGTAACAAGTATTACACCATTGGCAGCTCGTGACCCATACAAAGAAGCAGAAGCGGCGTCTTTTAAAACCGATATGGATTCTATCACATCGGGATTAATGGAGTTAAGCCCGCTTGTAATCGGAAAACCGTCAACAACAATCAGTGGACTGTTACCTGCGTTAATGGATGCCTGGCCGCGGATACGTATCGCCAGTTCTGCACCTGGTTGCCCGGTGTTCTGATTGATCTGCACTCCGGGAAGTTTGCCCTGCAATTTCTGCCCGATATTGGCAACAGGCATGTCTTTAACTTCCTGGGCATTAATCGAACTGATAGCGCCGGTGAGTTCCCTTTTTTTCTGTGTGCCATAACTTACTACCACTACTTCATTCAGGTTGGTACCCGATACCGCCAGTTGGATAGTGAGGGCGGTAAAATTTTTTACCTGAACTTCCTGGCTCTGGTATCCTACATACGTAATTTCAATTACTGAAGAGGATGTGCCCGCTAACTGAAATGATCCGTCAGTACCGGTTGCCGTTCCTTCTTTTGATCCTTTAATCGAGACGGTTACCCCGGATAAAGGTTTGCCATCTTTGGCATCTAAAATTTTACCGGATATTTTACCGGTTTGTTGGGAATAAAGTGAGAGTGAAGGCAGCAGGCACATCAACATAAATAACAACAGATTCGAACGTGATCGAATCAGAAAAATCTTTGTAAGCATAATAGTTGTGTTTAAGATACGTTTTAAGTGTATTGTTTTTTGCGGCTCATTGAAGTACCTGGATCAGGGATGCTTCCTCATAAACTAAGTAGTGTTATTCTGAAGTAGATCTGCGGTTTAAAACAAGCAACTAAGCAAATATAATTCTGCTTCCATTTCGCGAAAATGTAAATACTGATATATCTTTTATACTTTTTGATATTTTGATGTCTATTTCATAAGTGATTGAAACCGATGCTACAAAAAAGAAAAAATTACCACTATATTGCCGGGAATTAATCATTAACAATTACTTTCTCGCTAATGAAAACACTTCAATGTTTTAAATACTCACTTGTTTGTTTTATTTTGCTCCTCTGCATCGATGTCTCCGGTCAGCCAGCAATTATGCACGATAAACAGAACGCTTCCATTGTTATCAGGGATGGAAAAGGAAATCTTGTTTTAACGCTTCAATATAAAAACAGGTGTATCATAAATAACGTGCAGGTGATGCATCAAAAAGTGGTTACCAATGATGACGGTATTTACAGTACCATCCAGGTTAAAGACAAATGGTTTACAACCGGTGATGTTATGCAAAGCCCCGTAGTTTCCGTTGCCGGCGACAAAGTGGAAATCAGTAATATAATTTTTGGCGATAAAAATAAACCGGTCATAGAAAAATGGATTTTTAAAACCTATCCTGATTATATAAACTGGAGCATCGAAAGAAAATATCCTGAACCAATGACTTTGAAAGATATGGGCTTCCCGCAATGGTCATTTAATAACATGCAAACCTGGACGGCTGCATTACTCGGCACCGGCGGTGTGGCCTGGTGCAAGCTCTTCGATAAAAGAAACGCATCGCTCGCAAATCATACGGGTGAAGTGGCGCTCTGGAACCAGGACAATAACTCAGGACTTTCCATCAAACCTGTAGAACATGCCGGGCAGCAGATGGCCCTGCGTTTCAGCCGCCAGCCTGATGATAAATGGACACTTAACTATACCGCCAGTGTACAAAGAACCAATACCAAACATACACTAAGCAGATTTATCAATGATCGTCAGGATATCTGGGACTCACTAACGGTTAAGGGCACTGTAAAAGTAACTTACCGGTTAACAGCTTTCGATTACGACAAGCGTTACTACCGCGGTGAATTTCCCGGCTTTAACGCGACTTCCATCAGAAGCGTGGAAAATACTATTGCAAGAGTAGGAGTAATTGATGAAAACATCATAGGTTCCAACAACTGGCATGTAAATGAAGGATATGCTGTACTGCACGAACAATGGATCGCTCAAATGGGTATTGGCATCAACGATTCCAATTACCTAAATAATTATCAAAAAACAATAGATTACTATCGCGATAATGCCATATCAGATGATGGCCGCGTTAAATCGCGCTGGGCTTATAATAAAAATGATGCAGAGCCCGGAACCTATGACGCCAATGGCTTTTATGAAGCTCAGTGGGGCAGGTTGCTGGATGCTAATACCGATCAGGTAATTAATGTTGCTGAACTATTCCAATTAAATGGCAACCTTAGCTGGGTTCGTACCCATAAAGAAAGTTGCGAAAAAGTGTTGGCTTACCTTCTTAAACGTGATTCAGATAATGATGGACTGATTGAAGCCATGACAGATTCTTACACTGAAAAACGAGGCAGTGACTGGATAGATGTGATCTGGGCTTCTTATGAGAACGCTTTTCTGAATGCCGAAATGTACGAAGCCCTGATTCAATGGGCCGAAGTAGAAAAGCTGCTGGGCGATGAGAAACGTGTGTCGGAATATTTGTCTTTTGCCCAAAAATTAAAAACCCGTTTTAACCTGCCCATAAAAGAAGGTGGTTTCTGGGATCCCGAAAAGCAGTGGTACGTTTACTGGCGTGATAAAGACAACCGCATTCATGGCAGCAACCTGGTAACGCCGGTAAATTTTATGGCGATAGCCTATGGAATTTGCGACGATAAAAGCAGGGTGGAAGCCATCTTAAATAAAACGGAACAACTCATGCTGAAAGAAAAATTGTTTATGTGGCCCATAAGTTTCCTGCCTTATGAAGCGGATGAAGGTTATAAAGTAAATTACCCTTTTCCTAATTATGAGAATGGTGATATCTTTTTGGGTTGGGGAGAACTTGGTGTTCGTGCGTATCAGAATTATAAACCCTCTGTTGCTATCCGTTGTATCAAAAATGTATTGGCACAGTATGAGAAAGACGGGCTGGCTTTCCAGCGGTACGACCGGGTGAAACGTGAAGGCCAGGGCCACGATATTCTTGCTAACAACTCTATGGCTATTGTAGGATTGTACCGCAATATTTACGGCATCAAGCCTAAATACAACCGGCTTTACCTGCAGCCACATTTAACGGAAGAGCTTAACGGTACCAAAGTAAAATACTGGCTTAGGGGATTAAATTATATGCTCGATCTTTCAATGGGTAAATATAATATCAGTGCCAACTCTTTCAGCGTGCAGTCTTCAACTGATTTTGGTATGAATAGCATGAATAATCTTTTGGCATATTTTAATGAAGATGCTGCAGCACCCGCAATGAAAATTTCGAGGGATAAATTGGCTGAAATAAAAGTACAGGTTGAAGCGTGGAGTGAAGAAAAGAAGTTTAAAGTGTCCTCTGCCGGAGCAAAATTGCGCATCGAAATTTTTTCCTTAAAGCCGTTGAGTAATTACGAACTGTTTAAAGATGATGCATCATTTTTAAAACTTAGGAGTGATTCTGAAGGTAAAGTTGTTTTTAGTTTAAAGGCTGAGAAACAGGTGAGTCTTAAACTTTTTTAACCACGGAGGAAAAGCCGAGGTGCCACAGAGGTCCACGGAGAAGGTTCCTCCGTGGCACCTCGGCTTTTCCTCCGTGGTTAAAAAAATCACACACCAAACTTTCCTATTAAAATGATACATTAGAGCTTAATATGAAATCACTACTTATTCTCCTCACCTGCCTGATAGTACAAGCCAGC
>CAXTDO010000095.1:0-11821 GCA_964242315.1 uncultured Flavihumibacter sp. | reverse complement strand
GGTGCAATACCACCCTGGAACAATGGCCGCGGCGCTAAAGAACTCAGGGCGGGCGGCATGGGTATGAAGCCGTTGATAAACATTTTTAGTGTTGGTTTGGAAGACGCTCCAAGATGGAAAGATTCGGTAAATACCGAAGCGGAAATCAAAATATGGGCTGCTAACGGTGTGGCTAACGGCATGCTGCCATGCTTTGTGAAGTTTGGTGCAACGCCTATAGATAAACGCTGGTTTGCCGGCATTGAAAAAATATACAACGGATATTACCGCAGCGAACGTTACCTGCGGAATACAGCGCCGATGGCCCGCGTAGCGATGGTGATATCAGAACAGGTAAGCGTTAACTATGGCCATCAGCCATGGCAACAGGATAATGCCTTTCATGTAAACGGCATGTATCACAGCCTGGTGGAAGGACATATCCCTTTTGAAATGATCAACACCAGTGTGCTGGATGAGGAACACCTGAAGCCATTCAAATTACTTATCCTTGCCAACACCACCAGTCTATCCGATACACAGTGCAGTCAGCTAAAAAAATTTGTTGAAAGTGGTGGCAGTCTGCTGGCTACTTTTGAATCATCGCTCTACGATGAAGAGGGCAAGCCAAGACCGGATTTTGGACTGGCCGATATTTTTGGTGTTTCTTATAATAATGGTGTTGAAGGACAAATGCAAAACAGTTATCTTCGGTTAAGAAGCGATCCGGCAACAAACAAATTCCATCCGGTGCTGGAAGGCCTCGAAGATGCGGTTCGTATCATCAATGGAAATTACAGGGTGAAGGTAGCACCTAAATCGAATGATTTTCCCAGCCCTGTTACGTTAGTGCCAACATATCCCGATTTACCTATGGAAGATGTTTACACGCGCGTTCCCGACACCGACACACGGGAAGTGTATTTAAGAGAAACCGGGAAAGGAAGAGTAGCCTATATTCCATGGGACATTGACCGGGCCTTCTGGCAATACATGGCCCCTGATCATGGCAGGTTGCTGAACAATACTATCCGCTGGACGCTTAATGAAGAACCTGTTGTAACGGTAAAAGGTCCCGGCCTGATAGAGACAACGGTATGGCGCCAGAAGCAATCCATGACGGTGCACCTGGTAAATTTAACCAACCCGATGATGATGAAGGGGCCCTTCAGGGAACTGATACCAGTAAACGCAGACGTCAGTATCAAAATACCTGAGCATACAAAAGTTACCGGAGTGCAATTGTTGCTCAGTGAGCAAAAGCCTGAGTACACCATCAAAAATGGTAACCTGACGCTTTCAATACCACAGGTATTTGATCATGAAATTATTGCGCTGGATTTGGCGTAGCTATCAGGTATCAATAGCCGGAATGGGAAGTTAAATTTCAATTTTATTTGAGCAATCCCGAAGGGGCAATATCATTTAGTTAAGGGTTTTGAAGTTCGAGTTTTAGGTTCCCCTCCTTTTTAAGGAGGGGATGATGAAAAACGATGCGAAGCACGTTTTTTATCCGGGGTGGTTAATGATTGTGACTACTTAGCCTGGTTGATATGAAGTGCCGCCCTAGATGCAAGTTACTAATCACTTGCAGCCATCAACCACCCCCGTTCAATTAAGTGCTTCGCATCTTAATTGAACGTCCCCTCCTTGAAAAGGAGGGGACCCACTACATGTTCATCATTGAACTAAATGACATTGCCCAAAGGGTACAATGATTATAGAATTTTAAAGAGATAATGAACCCCCGCTGATAGCTGATAGCTGACGGCTGATACCCAATTAACACCACTAAAAACAATCTATGAACTGGACGCAAGTCATCGATCCGTTCCATAACATCTTTCTCTCTGCACTGGTGGCCGTGCTGCCGATTATTTTTATATTCTGGGCATTGATCATAAAAAAAATGAAAGGCTACCAGGCATGCCTTATCAGTACCGGACTTGCTTTATTGATCGCTATCATAGTGTATGGCATGCCGGTGAGGCTTGCCTTGTTGTCTACGGCGAATGGCGCTTTGTACGGTTTGTTTCCAATCTGCTGGATCATAGTGTCGGCGGTATTTTTATTTAATGTTACCGTGAAGAGCGGACAGTTTGAGGTCATCAAACATTTCATGGCTTCTATTACTTCCGACAGGAGGATACAGGCGCTGCTGATAGCATTTTCTTTTGGTTCATTCCTGGAGGGCACAGCAGGCTTTGGCGCTCCTGTGGCTATCACTGCGGCTATGCTGGTGGGTTTGGGTTTTAACCCGCTCTATGCAGCAGGTATCTGCCTTATTGCCAATACCGCTCCGGTTGCCTTTGGCGCTATCGGCATTCCCATTACGGTGGCTTCACAGGTTACCGGCATTCCTGAAATGGCAATTTCGCAAATGGTAGGTAGAACACTTCCTATTTTGTCTTTGGTGCTTCCTTTTTATTTGATCATACTCATGTCGGGATTTAAGAAGGCTATAGAGGTGCTGCCGGCAATACTGGTATCAGGAATCTCATTCGCCTTGCTGCAATGGACATCATCAAATTTTCTTGGTCCTGCATTGCCTGATGTTTTTGCAGGACTTGGATCAATCATCGCATTGGTAGTTTTTCTTAAATTCTGGAAACCACGCCATATATGGCGTTTCATTAACGAGGCCCCGGCAACTGTCAACACGCAAATCACCTATACTACGGGACAGATCATCAGGGCATGGTCTCCGTTTATATTGCTTACTATCATGATTATCGCCTGGGGAATGCAACCCGTTAAAGATGCACTTAACGCTACCGGACAAACGCAATTTGAAATGCCCGGATTACACAATGCGATCAGGGATACGAAAGGTAACTTACTGCCCCATATTTTTAAATTTAATTATTTATCCGCGTCAGGTACCGCCATATTTATCTCGGCGCTTATTGCGATACCATTGGTGGGCATAAGCTTTAGCGACGGTGTGAAAATATTTGCATCTACCCTGAAACAACTTAAATTCCCTATTATTACTGTGGCAACGGTGCTGGGCTTCGCCTATATTGTAAATGATTCAGGCATCACCATCACCATGGCATCGGCGCTTGCAAATACCGGCTTTTTATTTCCTTTCTTCGCTCCTGTATTGGGATGGCTGGGTGTATTTATTACCGGCTCAGATACTTCTGCCAATGCCCTGTTCGGCAAGCTGCAATATGCAACGGCCACTTCGATTGGTGTAGATCCGGTAGTGACTGTTGCGGCTAACGTATCAGGAGGAGTAGTGGGCAAAATGATCTCGCCGCAGTCAATAGCTGTAGCTGCGGCAGCCGGCGGATTGATCGGTAAGGAATCGGAGTTGTTTCGCTTTACCGTTAAACACAGTTTCTTCATGTTGATGCTGATCTGTTTTATTGTATTGGCGCAGGCATATGTTTTTAAATGGCTGATTCCTTTGTACCATATGATTGATGCCAAAGCGGCCACTGTAATTAATGATCCCACCAGGGGTTATACTTACCTTCTCATCCTGCTCGGAGTGTTGATTGCGTTAGCTTCGGTTGTAATAATAATGGGCAAAAAAACAGTTGATAAAACACAGACCTATAAGGTTTAAATGGTTGGGTCTTTTACCGCGAGCTCAACCTTATAAGTCTAAATGCGGGATCTTGCTTACAGTTGATAAATAGCTTTCAATTCAATATCTTAGAACCGGCTCGACACTGCGTTCAGACCTATAAGGTTGAGCTCGCGGTAAAAGACACAACCATTTAAACCTTATAGGTCTTTGCTAACGTAAAACAAATAACAATCTATGAAAATAGTAGTCCTCGACGGTTACACTTTAAATCCCGGAGACCTCTCATGGGATGCGCTTAAGCAATTGGGAGAAGTTGTAATATACGACAGAACATCAAAGGATCAGGTACTGGAAAGGAGCAAAAACGCTGAAATACTATTATCCAATAAAACGCCGATTGGCGAAGATATTATAAGGCAATTACCTTCCCTGAAATTTATCGGAGTACTGGCCACCGGATTTAATGTAATAGATATTGAAGCAGCAAAAAAACAATCGGTAGTGGTATCCAACGTGCCTGGATATGGAACGGATTCTGTTGTTCAGATGACGTTTGCCTTGTTGCTGGAACTATGCCAGCATGTGCAACGCCATAGCGATTCTGTAATGGAAGGTGGTTGGGCAAATTCTGCAGACTGGTGCTACTGGAATTTTCCGTTAATAGAACTGGTTGGCAAAACCATTGGTATCATTGGGTTCGGGCGAATTGGCCAGAAGGTAGGAGATGTGGCTACTGCTTTTGGAATGAATATTATTGGTTCAGGCAGGCATCAGAGCGATCAATCGCACAGGAAGAATTTCAGATGGGCGCCCATACCCGAACTGCTGCAACAATCCGATATAGTAAGTATTCATTGTCCGTTATTTCCTGAAACCCAGGGACTCATTAACAAGAACAGTTTACAAACTATGAAGAAGTCGGCCTTTCTATTAAACACTTCGCGCGGCCCGATCATGGTAGATCAGGATGTTGCTAATGCATTGAACAACGATGTAATAGCCGGCGCGGGCATAGATGTGTTATCTGCCGAGCCACCACCAAAAGATAATCCGCTCTTCGGCGCAAAAAACTGTATCATCACGCCGCATATCGCCTGGGCAACAAAAGAAGCAAGATCGCGCCTGATGAATATGGTGGTGGAGAATCTGAAATCTTTTATGGATGGTAAACCTGTTAATGTTGTTAATAAATAGCTGTCAGCCGTCAGCTATCAGCTATCAGCAACGGTTGACGTTTGGTAATGAACGATTGTGAAATGGTGGTGTGCACGTATCGTTAGATGGAGGCAAAAACAGATAAGGTTAAAAAAACCTGTGAGGGTTACATAAAATTGCTTTAAAATTGAAGATTAAACCTTGTAGGTTTAAAGCAAAACTTCAAGAAATGAAAGACAAAATAATCGGATGGATTGGCACCGGCCTCATGGGAAACCCTATGGTGAAACACCTGCTTAAAGCGGGTTACAAAGTAAATGTTTATAACCGAACCAAAAGCAAAGCAGAGGACCTGATAGCGATGGGTTGTACCTGGTTTGATACTCCTGCGGCACTTACCGCACAGTCTGATGTGGTAGTAACCATAATAGGTTTTCCTAAAGATGTAGAAGAGTGTTATTTTGGCGCTGAGGGTATTTTTAAAGAATTGAAGTCGGGAATGATACTGGTTGATATGACAACAACCAAGCCCAGTCTTGCTATACGAATTGCCGAAGAAGCAGAGAAGAAAGGCGCCGCATTTATTGATGCACCTGTTTCCGGCGGACAGGTAGGTGCCATCAACGGCAATCTTTCTATTATGATCGGAGGGAAAAAGGAAACGGTAGATGAAGTGACTCCCCTGTTTGAAGCATTTGGCAAAAACATCGTGTACCAGGGAAAAGCAGGCGCCGGACAGCATACAAAAATGTGCAACCAGATCACTATCGCCGGTACGCTGATAGGCGTTTGCGAAGGACTCATTTATGGAAAGAAAGCAGGCCTCGACCTTAACACACTACTGGAATCCATTAGCAAAGGTGCGGCAGGTTGCTGGAGTCTGGATATACTAGCTCCCAAGATCGTAAAAAAGGATTGGTCGCCCGGTTTCTCCATCGACAACTTTGTAAAGGACCTTAAAATCGCTTTGGAAGAAGCTGAAGCCATGCAACTATCCTTACCCGGACTAGCCCTCGTAAAACAACTCTACCTCGCAGTGCAGGCCATGGGCCAGGGCGGCGCCGGCAACCAGGGACTTTATCTGGCGGTTGAGAAGCTGTGTAATATGGCGTAGGTGTCAGGTATGAGGTATGAAGTTTTAACCATACAAGATATTATTTCGTCTCTTTTAAATTATAATAGTACTTTAAAAATTTAAGCTCATAACCTCATACCCCATACCTTACACCTCATACCTGACATGCATATCCTCATCGCTCCAAACGCTTTTAAAAATAGCCTCAATGCTGAAGAGGCGGCGGCGGCTATTCGGGATGGGCTGATGGAAAGCAACCTTGATTGCACCTGCGAATGTTTTCCGATAGGCGATGGGGGAGATGGTACGGGTGAACTGATTATAAAAAAATGTGGTGGCACTCTTGTAACAGAAAGTGTTCATGATCCTTTGGGAAGAACGCTTTATGTGTCGTTTGGTTTAATAGATGCCGGAGCGACTGCCATTATTGAAATGGCCAACGCTTCAGGATTGAGGTTGTTATCAACAACAGCATTAAATCCCTTGGTAGCCACTTCGTACGGAACAGGAGAACAGATTCGCATTGCATTGGATAAAGGTGCAACAAAAATCATTATAGGCATGGGTGGCTCCGCTACGGTTGATGGCGGCACCGGTATCCTCTCCGCATTAGGTGTTCGCTTCCTGGATGCAACAGGAAAAGAATTAACCGGTATGCCCGGAAGTCTCACCCAACTTGCCGGTATCGATACGTCAAAATTAGACTCCAGGATTTATAACTGTGAAGTGATCGTTCTTTGCGATGTAGATAATTACCTGTTAGGACCGCAGGGTTCTGCTGCTGTTTTTGGTCCCCAGAAAGGTGCGTCACCTGATGCAGTTATTCAACTTGATAGTGCGCTTAAACAGTTTGCAGATATTACCTTATTACAAACAGGTAAAGACATAACCGGCATCAAATATGGAGGAACTGCAGGCGGCGCGGCAGCCGGTTTATATGCTTTCCTTAATGCAAAGCTGGTAAATGGAATAGATTACTTCCTGCAACTTACCGAATTCCACAAATCACTCGAAAGAGCTAATCTGGTAATAACTGGAGAAGGAAGTATAGATGAACAAACCCTCCAGGGCAAAGGTCCATTTGGAGTGGCCTGGAAAGCAAAGTTACAAGGAGTGCCGGTTATTGCCCTTGCCGGCAAAGTGCCTCTTGTGAAAGACAAGCACCTTCAGGAGTATTTTGATGTGTTATTATCCATCGGCCATCAGCCCCTTGATCTTGCAACAGCCATGAAATGCGCAACAGATAATTTAATGAGAACATCGTGGGAGATAGGGAATTTATTAAGTCTGAACCGTTGATGCAACTGATTAAACAATGAACATACTATGACCATAGGACTATTTGTACCTTGTTATGTAGACCAGTTTTACCAGGAAGCAGCCATTGCCACCCTGCAGTTGCTCAAGAAGTTTGTAGACAAAGTGGTATTTCCACCCAGTCAAACCTGTTGCGGGCAGCCAATGGCTAATGCCGGTTTTGAGCATCTTACACAGGGATGCAATAACCTGTTCATTGAAAATTTTTCCTCCTTTGATTACATCGTGTGCCCATCGGCAAGCTGCGTGTTGCACGTCAAACACCATCTCCATTCACAGGAAAATGAAGTGCTGGCAACGTCTGTCAGGTCTAAGGTGTATGAGCTGGTGGAATTTTTAACGGATGTTCTTAAAATAGAAAAACTGGAAGCACGGTTTCCTTTTAAGGTAGGGCTGCACCAAAGCTGTCATGGACTGCGCGGACTCTACCTGTCACAGATGAGCGAAGTAGTAAGTCCGCCGTTTTCCAAACCGCTGCAGTTATTAAATATGGTCGAGGGATTAGAGATGGTTACACTCGACCGCCTTGATGAGTGTTGCGGGTTTGGCGGAACTTTTTCCGTGGCTGAAGAAGCAGTGTCGGTAAAGATGGGAAAGGATCGTGTAACGGATCATACAAAAAATGGTGCTGACTATATTACCTCATCTGATCTATCATGCCTGATGCATATTGAAGGTATCCTGCACCGTAAAAAAAGTCATGTTAAAATTATTCATATTGCCGAAATTTTAAATGCTACGTTATGAGAATGGATCATACAAAAGATCATGCTGAACTATCAGAGATCTTTATCAAAGATGAAGAGCGCGTTGACTGGCATGATGGTTCATTATGGTGGATCAGGCAGAAGCGGGATAAGTCGGCCCACCAGATACCCGAATGGGAAGAGCTCCGTGAAACAGCTTCACAAATCAAAGACAATGTGCTCTCTAACCTTCACCAGTATCTGCTTCAGTTTGAAGCAAGCGCTTTAAAGAACGGTGTAAAAGTGCATTGGGCCGCCGATGCTGAAGAGCACAATGCCATCGTGTATTCCATACTTAAAGAAAAAGAGATCAAAGAGCTGGTGAAAAGCAAATCGATGCTTACGGAAGAGTGTAACCTGAATGAGTACCTGATAGAACGTGGAATAGATGTGATCAACTCCGACCTTGGTGAATATATTCAGCAGATAGATAATGAGCCGCCCAGTCATATTGTGCTTCCCTGCATTCACAAAAGAAAAGAGGAGATAGGAGAACTGTTTCATGAACACCTGGGAACAGAGAAAGGCTTATCAGACCCAACGTTGCTTACACGTGTTGCGCGTAAGCATTTAAGGAATATTTTTCTTACGCGAAGGGGAGCGCTCACCGGTGTTAATTTCGCCATTGCTGAAACGGGTGAGTTTGTGGTATGCACCAATGAAGGTAACGCCGATATGGGTGCGCATTTATCTGAAGTGCATATCGCTTCCATGGGCATTGAAAAGATTATTCCTGAAAGAAAACATCTGGGTGTATTCTTAAGATTACTTGCAAGAAGCGCCATCGGTCAGCCCATCACTATTTATTCCAGTCATTTCAGGAAACCAAGGGAAGGGCAGGAGATGCATATCATACTGGTTGACCTTGGCAGGAGCCGTCAGTTAGGCCGTCCTGATTTTCGCAATTCTCTAAAATGCATCAAGTGTGGCGGCTGTATGAATACCTGTCCGGTGTATCGCAAGAGTGGCGGATTAAGTTATCATAATACCATCTCAGGCCCTATCGGTGCAATACTGGCACCTAACCTCGACATGAAAAAACATTCCGACCTCCCCTTTGCCTCAACGCTTTGCGGTTCCTGTTCCAATGTTTGTCCGGTGAAAATTGACATCCATGAGCAATTATACAAATGGCGGCAGGTGATCGTTAAAGAAGGGTATGTTGATAACACCAAAAAGCTAAGCATGGAAGCCATGGCAAAAACTTTGTCGTCGCCAACCCTATATAAAATTGCCGGCAACGCAGGAAGATGGCTGATGAAGAATTTCCCTTTTACGGTGAATAACAAATTCAACAAATGGTACAAACAACGGGATATGCCCGGTGCAAAAAAGCAATCTTTTAAGGCATGGTATGAGAAGAATAATTATTAATTATTAATGATTAACGGAAGCCTTTTCAGTAATTAATATTAATCGACTTACTAGTGATAAGTTAAGTATGAATTGACGCATTGGATTGTAAGTGTTTTTTAACCACAAAGGGCACAAAGGAGGAAACACAAAGGTCACAATGAGAGACTTTGTGTCCTTTGTGTTTCCTCCTTTGTGCCCTTTGTGGTTAAAAGAACTGGTCGTACGGCTGATATGTATCACGTCAGTTTATGATTAACTTAACACTAGAATAAAGATAACAAGTAACTATTACAATTAACCACCAACAATTAATCATTAATCATTAAAATGACCAGCCGCGAACAAATACTTGAAGCCGTTTTGAAAAATCAACCGGCTCTGAAGCCTTTGCCTGATATCAGTTCTCTAAAGGGAAGCGGACAGGATATACCGGGTACCTACATACGAACTTTTACCGGCATTGGCGGGAAAGCATTTTCAGTGGGCGGAATGGATGCTATAAAAGATATAGTGAAGCAGCATTTTGAATTGGAAGGCAAGCGGGTTATTACCAGCCTGCCTGAGCTGGCTGATGAGTTTGAACTGTACAATCCTGCATCAGACCCTCATAGTTTTGATGACGTTGAGCTGGCAATCATCCGGGCGGCTTTTTCGGTGGCTGAAAACGGGGCGGTATGGATCACCGAAACATTAATGGGACAAAGAATAGTGCCCTATATCTGCCAGCATCTTGCGGTTGTTATTGATGCATCAACAATAGTTGCTACCATGCACGAAGCTTATGAACAAATCGGGTCTGATGCATACGGATTCGGATCTTTCATCGGCGGCCCCTCCAAGACTGCAGATATTGAACAGGCACTGGTAATGGGCGCTCATGGGCCCATTACCATGACTGTGTTTGTGATAACCTAAGAATATACCGGATCGTGGTGGCATAAAAATAGTTGTTGATAATAAAACGCAACATATGAAAATATTAAGGAGTTTGCTTGCCGGTTTAACAGGAGCAATTGCATTAAACGTTGTTCATGAAATAGTCAGGCGAATTGATAAAGACGCGCCGCAGGTGCAATTGATTGGCGAAGAGGCCATTACCAAATCAATGAAAAAAATGGGCACCCGGCCTCCGAAGGGTCTCAAACTGTACCTGGTGACCCTGGCAGGTGATGTGATCAGCAACGCCTTGTACTACAGCCTGATAGGAGTAGGCAATAAGAAAAGCAGCCTCTTCCGCGGAGCCGCGCAGGGAGCAATTGCAGGATTGGGTGCGCTCGGCCTCACCAAACCAATGGGATTGAACGATACGCCGGTAACTAAAACCAATAAAACCAAAGCAATGACGATTGGATGGTATACGTTAGGAGGGTTGGTAACTACTTTGGTATTACAGAGGCTTTCTAAAAAATCTTAGCATGGTTTTTTTAACCACGGAGGAAAAGCCGAGGTGCCACAGAGGAAACCTCTCCGTGAACCTTCGTGGCACCTCGGCTTTTCCTCCGTGGTTAAAAAAACAATGCTATTTACTTCCGCTTAACAACCTTCACCGTCTTAAACCTTACACCATTCTTATTAATCGCCACCATATAAATACCGGGATTGAGCTGTGTACTTAAAAAACTTACATCAACTGACGTATTGCCCAGCGGAAGACGGCCCGAATGCCGGTTGTATACTTGTTTTCCATTGAGATCATAAATAGCTACGCTGATATCATCACCAGGGTTGCTATTATAAAAATCAATTTTAAATCGCTCAGTAAACGGATTGGGGTAAACTCTGGTAATTGCGTTTGGTAACTCCGTTGTTGCATACATTGTTGTCTTCTCACCCAATACAGCACCTGGCCTTGGATTTGAAAGCGTGAAAGCTGAATTAGGTACCAACTGCCTTGGTATTCCCGGCCCGGTCCAATAGAATTGCATAGTTTCTCCACCATCCTTTTCAAAATATGTGACGGCTACAGGAAGGGTCTCTGACAGGTGTATATTGCCGGTAGCCGACCTGGGAGCATGCAGTCCGTCGTTATTGATATAAGCCGGTATGGACGGAGAATAAAAAGAATTTAAGTAAAACTTACTTCCATCATCCGATACCAGTTCCAGCAAATAATCGCCCGGTGTTGGAACAGTTAGATAGCCTTCCCACACAAATGCAAAATTATCGTTTCTTCCTGCGGTTCTAACGCCAAGGTCGAGGTTAGCGGAAGTGCCGGTTTTTATTGGAGTAAGGGTACTGAAGTCAGGGAGTGCGTTCCATGTGCCTTCATAATATTTATAATTGAGGCCGTTGGAAGCGGGAGGGGCCTGTACAAATGCAGTATCAGGTATCAACTGTCTTGGAATGCCAGGGCCGGACCAGTAAACCTGCATAGATTCTCCGCCTTCCTTCTCAAAGAAGGTAATTGCAATGGGATATATGCCGGCATTAGTTAAACCTACTGTGCCCGACGCAGATACGGGAGCATGCAGTCCATCATTGTCTACTATCGGGGTACCTGACGCACTGTAGCGGGTATTAAAATAAAGTTTGCTTCCATCATCGGATACCGTTTCGAACGTGTAGGTACCTGGTTTTTCAATTTTAATATAACCTTCCCAGAGAAACGCAAAATTGTCGTTTCGTCCGGATGTTCTAAGGTTAATGTTTACG
>CAXTDO010000094.1:0-11912 GCA_964242315.1 uncultured Flavihumibacter sp. | reverse complement strand
TTTTATTAGCAAAGGGTTGCTAACCTTACTTCGTTAGAGCCTATAAAAAAATTTGGTTTTTTTCTAATGACGATGATAAAGGAGCATAGCGCATTTCTCTATGCTCCTTTATCTTAGATGTTGGTTGTTTTAAGTGCTAAACCGCAGCTTACAGGTGGTGCATTGTTGTTTGATCAGCGGCCAAGACTGATACCAACTCTTATATTGCCACCTAAAATACCCGACGATGAATATTCTGCCAGCAGGCCGAATCCCCGCTTATTACCGGGATACCATCTTGTGCCTATCACAACGCCTGCATTGGAACGCGTGATTGCTTCATCTACTTCAGAGATAGCCGTAATATAATAATTATAGGTAAGTCCTAGATATGGATCAAAGCCAAAGCTGTTAACGTTATTTCCAGAAAACAACGCAATGGCAGGTATAGCATAGCCACATGCTCTTAAACCGATTAACACGTCGGCCTGCTTATAATCAGCATCTTTAATGTTATTATAGCTAAACCCGATATCAGCACCCAAAGATGCAATCTTTGCAATTCCCTTTTCAAAATAAAGAGACAGTGGAGGAACGCTTGGCTTAAAATCGGGCGTTAACGCTACAGAAAAAATAAATCTCTTTGGAGGAAGCGGATCTTTCGGATCAAAGAGGCTTGAGCTAAAAAGTCTGGCCGACTGCTTTTCGATAATAGAAAGTTGGGAGGAAGAAGGCCCACCCTTTTTATCTAACTTTTTTGCAGATACGCCGAAGAAAGAAAAAAGCATCAGGCTGGTAATAATAATTGATAGTCTGCTTTTCATGATTAAAGTTTGTTGATGTTTATAATAAAGGTTCATAAGAATGTAAAGCGCGGAAATGTATCAGCGTAATTTCTTTGTTTAGTTTATGAAGTGCTGTGGTGGCTGGAAAAGCTTTATAATTATTTTTTGGGAGCAAGGTTTATTTTACCATTGGCATAATTTACAAGTTTGAATCTACTGCTCAACTTGTCTTCAAGCCAATCTGCCAAAGCATCTGTGCTTCCGGTATGAACAACAGTAATAGTTGATAAACTCTCGTTGTAAGCTTTTTCTGCAGACTGCACACCAGCCTTGGTTCTTAATGTGTCCGCTAAAGCTCTAAGAGAAGGTGAACCAATTCCAGGAATATTTATAACTGTCGTTGACGTAACTGCATTGTTACCTGTGGTTGACGTAACTGTATTGTTGCTTGCGAAACTGTTGGTATTTACTGTAGCATTTGCATTTGCAGTGGTACCTGTACTCTGCACTGAATGATCGCCAATTTCTATATCCTTTTTTGTTACAACATTACATGCTTTGTCTTTCTTCTTAAAACCAATACCAAACGATTTTCCAATGTCGGTTATTTGTTGAGCAGTCTTACCAGCTTGTCCGGCTATACCGGCAACATCACTAATAGCACCAGCGGTATTTGCAACTTTACCTGCTCCTGAAAGAACGGAGCTGGCCTTACCTCCGCTTAACAGATAGCTTGACCACCCTAAATTCCGTGCACTGGCACTTAGATTACCTGAGGTAGTATTTAGCTTATTAAGGCTTGATAAAGCATCAACTGATGTCTCCTTTGCTTTATTAGAAGGCGTTTTAACACCTTGCTTTGAACCGTCAACAGCATCTATGTTGTAGATGCCAACAGCAAGCAAATCTAAAATGTCACAGGCATTATCGGCTGCACTTGCTTTATCCTGTATGTCAATTAAAAAAGTTGCCTGTTTGGCAAGGGCAGGAGTAGGCGTCCTTTCGCGCAGCTCTTGAATGGCAACAAGGATTTTGCCATTTAAACCTTCCTTATTTTCCCCTGAAAAATATATGCGCTCAAGATAATCAACTCTTTTTTCAGTTACAGTTTGTTGTTCCTGAGCATTTACACCATACACTGAACATAAGCAAATTAAAGCTGTGACAGCGTTTCTTACAATTTTTTGAAACAGTAAAGTTTTAAAATAATTTTTTTGCATAAAGGTTGTTTTAAATTGATAGAAAGTATTTGTTTAAATAAAATTTATTAAGAACCTAGAAAGGCGTTTTGCATAAAAAGGACGCAAAACATTAAAGTAAAAGGTTAGTGTTTCCATTCAATTTTCTTTATTTCGCCAGTCAGGAATGTTAGGTTTTGTTGTGATAGAAAACTGACGGTTCCTATACCTCCCTGGCAACCATACAATGTTGTAACTTGTGCCGGGTCATTTTTAAACTGCTCAATGATATCCTCAGCGATACTTACTTTATTACGTCTTAGTGCTTGCAGCGCATACAGTCTTACTACTGCATTTCTGTGATGTATTGCCAACTCTGACAATTCGTTATTTGAGGCCCACTGTAAAAGCTTTTTAAAACGTGAATATTGTTTTGATATAGTACCTGCAAACCCGACAGTATAACTCATCTCATAAACATTACTGCTATCGATTTCATTGACGATTGTAGTTAGTGAATCATAATGCTGATTTTGTCCAAAAGAAGATGTAGTAATCGACAAGAAGAAGGAAAAAAATAACATGTTGATCAAGGTTTGCATAAAAGATAGTTTTATTTGAGCCTCGTACTGTTAACCGCTTATAAGTGCGCTATATAGAAGTGCTTGTTAAACGGATATTTGTTCCGTTTTAAAAAAATATTTTTTCCGGGGAACAAAATGATTTAAATAAAGTACTTGGAAATAACAGCAGTTTATATAATTTGGGGAACCAAAACTTTTAGTATGGTCTCCTTAGATGAACTGGCCAGGCGCATGGACAAGGAAATGTTTAAAAAAAGCTTGCTGGGTGTTGCTTACAAATTAACCAGAAGAACAGAGATATCAGAAGACATTGCTTATGAAACAATAGAGGAAATACTTGATTTACCGGTTGAGAAACTCATAGTAATTGAAAACCTTGAACAGTTTGCCAAAACTATCGCTTTCAGACGAGCGGTAAAATGGCTGAACGATAATAAAAATAAACGGGAGAAACCACCTGTCAAAAGTATGCCTGATGTTGTTGAGTGTTCTAATCCCGTAATTGAAGAAGATCTGAAAGAAATTATACTGGCCGTTAACACTTATAGAGACGAACCTGATAAAACTATATTCCGTTTATTTTGTGAAGGATATAAGTATGAAGAAACTGCACAATATATTGATGAATCGGAGGGGTATGTCAGGAGAAGAATATTCGAAATTCGCAAATGGTTAAGAAAGCATTTTAAAAAAGATGGAAGCAAATAATATAGTTATTGACAATTCGCTATTGATAGAATATGCACATGGATTGCTCGTTCCGGAGATAGCTGCAAAAGTAAAGCAGGCGCTGGCGGAAGATGAAACACTACGTTGGGAATACGATGGCATTATTCAGTTAATGAACGATTTCCCTGATAAGGATCCCGATGAAGTGCTCAATAAAATGGTTGAAAATCTTCAAATCAGAACCGCCTCACCACAAGTTCTGCAGCAAACGAAAAGAAGTAAGGTTGTCACATTATGGAAGCCCCTTACAGTAGCCGCATCTGTTATAGTTGTAGCGGCTGTGTTGCTGTTATTAAATTTTTCCAACAAAAGGCAAGACCCTGTAAAACTTGCAGAACAAATAGTAAGTGAAGCAAGGTTTACAGACGATACCAGAGGAGATTCTATTCTGTCAAGTGCAACCTGGCAGGAATATTTCAAAAAGCAGTCGTACGACTCAGCAATTAATCTCCTAACGGCTAAAAGCAGCTTAAACCATCAGGAGCAATTTTATTTAGGATTATCTTACCTTAAAGTATCACCGCCACAACCCGGTAAAGCAACATTGTTTTTAAAAGAAGCAACTACCTCCGGCATAGAATATCAAAGTGATGCATGGCTATATTTAGGCATTTCGCAAATTTTAGAAAACAAAAACAATGAAGCAATCAAAAGCCTTGAAAATATAAAGCAACATCCTCAGGCAACAGAACTTTTAGAGCGTTTGAGAAAATAGATCACGCCGGCCCCTGCAATAATTACCAATAACAAAAGCGGAAGTATGAGGTCCTTTGTGTGGTATACGTAACCAATATTTTTTAAAGGTGAATTATCGCCAACCACAATAAAACCAGCCCAGTAATAAGGATGCCTTTTTGCAGGATTGGTTTCTGTTTTAAGATAGTCAAGCTTGGCATGTTGCAATGCTGCCGATTTGGATTCACCTTTTTTGAGATACTGATAAAAATCAGTCATGATGCGTGCTGTGCTTGCATCGTTAACCGTCCATAAACTCATTACAACAGATGGGCAGCCGGCTATAAAAAAAGAACGACCCAGGTTTAAAAGTCCTTCGCTATTATGCATCTTACCCAATCCCGTATTACAGGCGCTTAATACGGCCATGTCTGCATTTAATTTCAGGGAAGAGATCTCTACATCCCGTACAATGTTTTTACCTGCATTATCTGTTTCAAACAACAGGTTTGATTCATGGTAAACTCCCTGGTCGGCCAAAGCATGAGTAGCAACATGAAGTATGCTATATTTGTCTGCATTGCGTAGAAAATCTTCCGGGTGCACATGTAAAAATGCATCACCATTCATTAACCTGGAAATTTGGGTTACTTCTTTATTAGTGCCTTCCAGGGTTTGATCTATACCGCCGCGTATCAGTTCGGCGGATACCTCACTGCTTGTAATGCTTTTGTTATTCAGGTCGAAGCTACTGGAGGCGAAACCGCCAAATGCCATCCGGCCTTCAACAACATTGCTTTTATCCCGGGCTATTTGCATAAGGCTGGCCGACAGTTCATAACGCACCGGACGGTTTTGAATTACATAGTTAGCATCTTCCTGTTTTGTGTTTACATCGAGCATTTCAAAACTTATCAGAAACAATTCTTTATGTGGAATGATTACCAGTTCGCCCTCAGCAGAAACGTCTCCCAGCAACCACTGGTACCAGGCTTTTGAAATCTTCCCTGCTTCTTTTACAGTTGCCGGATCGGACCAGATATTTTTTGTAAGGCATTTTTGCTTTAACAACGCAAGATCTTTTTCAAAACTCACGGGAATATCTTTTCGTAGAAAGCTTTGTTTGCCATTTTCTATAATGAATTCAAACAAATACTGCGAGCTTAAGAAGTAGTTTATTATAACGCCTTTGTGATTTTTAAGTATCGCATCGTTTACCTGTATTGTAGCCAATTCCTTTTCCGCTTCAGGAAAATATTTTTTTCTTATTTCATGAAGGTATGCCATATAAGCTTCTTTCTTTTTAAGAAGGCTGTCCTGGCTGGCCTCATCATTGTGCCTTCTTGCATTGTTTAAAGCAGCATACAAATCTGTTTTAATCATTAGTCTTTTCCTGTTAACCGAGTCAGGCAACAGAAGCAGCATTTGCTTATCTTCATTTATTTTATTTTTAAGCAGGCTGGCTTTAGATTCCTCGATAGCTGCGAATGCTCCTGCCATTCTTGTAGGTTCGGGCACAATTCCCTTGGCCCTAAAAAAAGCGTTTAAGAGATCTTCATAGATTCCTACATTTTGATCACCAATACCTTCATCAATTCCCGCTTCGTAATACCATGCCTTTCGGTTCGCCCATGACGTGGCTATTTTCCGGAGCATCCGGATGCCTGATTCAACTTCAATCTTATTATGAGTGGCAAAACCTTTTTCAATCAAAATAGTCGCCCCTTGTCTGTAAACGTTCAGATACTCGTAAGGTACGGTGATAGGAATTTTATAAGATGCCGCCTGTAGTTGGTTAATATCAATGCCTGTTGCAGCAATCGCTGATTTAAATGCATTACCGGCCTTATCCCATTGTTCCATTTTATTTAAGGCAGTAGCATACTGTGCTTCAAAAGCAACATCTATCAGGTTGTTTGCGGCTGCATTTTTCTCAAGTTTTACCATTGCCTCCTCACAAACTTCAAGTGACTTTTTAAATTCGCCCTTTTCAATTAAAGCTTTTGACAGCGCTATATAACTTTGTAAAAGGCTCGTTGAAATAAGAGGATCTAAAAGGTGATTTTTTAAGATGTACTCAATTGTAGACCGGGTTAGCGCTATAGCTTCATCTAATCTGCCAGTGCTTATTAGAATGTCTGCAATGTAACTTTTATAAGCTGCCCAGGGTGGCAATCCTTTCATGCTTTCTCCCTGCTTATTTTTTCTCTCGAACAGTTCAATTGATTTGTTCAGGTAATAAAAAGCAGAATCATAATCACCTTCTGTTTTATATAAGCTTGTTCCAATGGTCATCCAGTTGATAGCAATTTCCTGTGATCCCGGCGTAAGTATTTGTCTTAATGCCATTGATTTTCTTGCATACAACAACGCATTGTAAAAATTGCTGCTTTTTTGATAGGAGACGGCGAGGGAATTATAAACATTTATAAGATCAAGAAGCCTGTTCTGTTCTTTGATTTTATTCTCCGGCTGATAGTTTAGTAACAGGTCTTTTGCATGGTTCAGCATCATTTGCTCGTCTGGCCTGTCACCCCTCAAGCCATAGCTCTGGCCAATTGTATTATACATATCAGCAAGCTCTATAACATATTTTTTTTCGTCGGATTTATAATAATCAAGCAATTCATAATTGAACTTGTGCTCCTCAACAATGTTACCGATATCTCCATAAGACCAGGACAGGTATTTTTTACACTCTATTGTTTCGGGAGATGTTTTACCAAATTCAGATTCGCATAATTTTAACGCGTTGATTAAAAAGGGCAAAGCTTCATCAGGCTTAAACCTTTCTCTTTTGATAGCGCCGGCAAGCAGATAAGCTTTGGCAAGTTGCTTCTTAGTCAGATTAGTGTTATTATCAAGTTGAGCGAGGATTGATTTTTCCAACTGCGGAAACTGTTGCCTGTTACCAACCGCCATGGAATTGTGAAAAATTGAATCAATTTTATCAATCACATTTTGCGGCGGCCTGGCTTCGGCAGCATTATAGAACAAAAAAGTAACAATTGTTAATACAAATAATTGTTTCGGCATCATACTCAACTAATTTAGCAGTATCCGGTGAAAAATGATTTAATTGAATGCGTTATAATCAGGTCGCATTCCGTAACGATCCGGCAGCTTTAATAAGGTGTGATTAGCAGCTAGGAGGATGTTTTCATCGTACCTGCTTACAATATTAAGAATTTAAAATTTGTGGCGTTAGGTTAATCCTAACAGGATTTTCAGGATTAAAAATAATTCCCAAAATTTTGCATCATAATTCTATAAATTATTTTTAATCCTGAGAATCCTGCTTCAGCAACCATATGTCACAGACTTTTGATTGCTTTCGCCAGTTGAGGTGCGATTCTTCAGGATGGTCGAAAGACACGGTTATTTTTCCATCGGTAACATATTTGCCGGCGATGTGAAATTCTTTAAACTGTTCCAGTTCTTTGTTATACACCGAAGGCGCAATACGTTCTCCATCAACCCTCAACAATGCATCACCCTCCCCGGCAATCCTTATAATATAATGCCCTCGTGGATCAAGGTCTTCATATTCCAGGTCGGGGAAATGCTGAAACAACTGGGTAGACAGGCGCTTCCTGCTTTTTCCATTATCCCACCAGGCTACATCGGTGGCATCCTCTGAGTAGGACTTTACATGCGGACATTGCGATATGTTGGAAACGTTGTCGTAATAGCTTCCGGGGCCGGGATTTTCCCAGGTACGGATGATTTCAAGCCGGTTAAGTTTTTGTTGTTCGGAGGTCATTTTACTGATCTTTTCAAACTCATCGGAAAGCCACCAGCGGTTGTTCAGCGGATAATCTAAAAAGTCGAGAATGGCGCCTCTTTCAGCTCCGCTGGCATGGTACAGCGCTACGCTTGTTTGCATTCCGATAGACTTAAATAATGCAGCGCAATAATCCACTATTTTTTGTCTTAGTTCCGGGTACACCGGTGCTTTGTCTGCCTGGTTTACAATTGCCAACGCCTCCTCCATGGCTTTTGCTGATCCTGTAATGCCGGCTTTACAAAGAATTGCGTTGGCGCTTTTTTCCAGTCCTTTCTCATAAATGTCCCTGCGCCTGGTATAGGTATCGTAGTAACATCGCATTACTAACTGCTGCCAGCGCCAGTTATTGGCCAGTTCAGGATGATGCGATTCCAGGGTTTTCCAGAAGGCAAACGTTGTTTCAATCCCACCATTTTCTTCCAGTGGACCTACCCAGTTTCTTTCAAGCGCAAAAATGCCGTTAGCCGCATCTTCCGCTACGGAAGACCCAAAAAAATAGCAGGCATATTTTTTTATAATCTGGTGAACATTCTTCTCCGGATCCCAGGCCAGTTGCGACCACAATGCTTTGTTTACATCATCATGTACACCATCCGAATAAGAAATGAACCCATCGGTAAAGCGGGCAAAACGATGATGAATTTTTGCATAAAAAGAAGGGCGGGGATTGCATACTTCACGGCCTTCGGTAAGCGCAAATGCCTGATCCCAATCCCTGACAGGGTACTGGCAACGAACTGAATGAGTAAGGTCGGGATAATCCCGATGCCGGTACCGGGCCGGCAGCCTAAAACGTGTAGAGGCTATGTCCGGACTGCCAGGCCCTGACACCACTCCAGCCAGCCAGTCAGGTTGATTCTTTTCCAGGTATTGATAGAAATAATCTACCTGCCGGTCGCTGAATCCCTGCAATGAAACCCATACTCCGGCGTTGGGATGGTACTTTTTAAGTTCAGCGGCTATTGCTTTCAGAAAGGGTATTACGTACATGGGATCGTTATCGCCAGGGTCGCCGCCGGGCACAAACACATTATCTAGCCGTGGACACTGTTTATAAAAATCTGCATGCTTCTTTACTTCTTCATTAAATTTAGAAGTACCCGAAAGATGCACATCCACGGGCGTCCAAACCCAATAGTCAAGATCATAGCTGTCGCAAATTTCGCTCATCCTGATATTCATTTCTTCGCGTGTCATTTTCATGAGCGGTCCGCGCGGGCCGCCCTGAAACGGAATGTTCTCAATACAATTGGCGCCCAGCATGGCAAGCTCACGGATGTACTTGTCGTATTGTTCTACCGTCCAGGCGTCCCATGAATTGGCGGTATTGCGATAGCCAAGCTGGTGACCGCGTATGGGATAAAAAGGTGAAGTAGCTATTTCATCAGTCTTATCAAACAACACCTTCTTTTTTGAAAGCGCCGCAGTGCTTAAAAACTTTCCTATAGAAAACAGGATGCCTCTTGCATCGGCACCGATGAACCACAGCACATCCTTTGCATTGTATTTGCCTGAAACAATCCTGAAACCTTCCGCTTTCAATTCAGGAAGATCTTCTCCCGAACGTTTAGGCACCTGCAATCCCCGGATGGCAGTATCATTGGTTGTTGCCAGCACAATTGCGGGAGTGTTTTTCATCTTTAATGCAAGCGGAATCGGTATGGAGGTGCGCTGAGCTATTTCTTCCTGCAATACCCTTGCTGCTGTTTCTCTGAATGGAGATTTGATTGCAGGCGACACGATAATTACAGCGTTACTCAGATCCATCACCTGGGCAGGTAACAGGCCTGAACGGAATAATAATAACAAAGCCAACATAATTTTTAAGCTGCTCTTCATCTTATTCAATTTAATGATGCTAAGTTTACATTTGTAGCGTTTAAGTTACAAGATTACCTGTTCACCAAATTAAAATATTATGAAGCTTTTCAGGCATTTGAGCAGTATCATGGTTGCTTTTATATTTTTAGGCATCCTGATGGGTTGTGGAAACAATTCTTATCCTGCAGGCCCGGTTACTGCTACGGCAACTTTTCCGCGTATTATAGAAAAATCTAAAAAAGACAAAAGGTATATCATTATGTATTCAGGCGTTAATGTTTATAACGTTGTAGGAGTGCAGGTAAATAAGTCTAAAGAAAATATGACGGTTCAATTAGACAGGGTTGACTCTATGCAGCGTTCTGCTAATAAGGCTGCCGATACGGTTGGTTACAGGAACGCAAAAACCTATGTCTACATGAAAGACTCTACCAGCTACACGCTCGATGAACCACATACCATACCCCTTGCAAATGTATCCAGGATTGAATTGAAAAATTAAGTTTTGAACTGTGATTTATTTGATTTGAACTGTGATTAAATGATTAAATGATTTACTGTGATTGTCTTCAGGTCATAGTCTTCATTAAATCAATAAATCACAGTTCAAAACTAATAAATCACAGTTCAGTATTTAACAATTCTTACACTCTTAATACAAACAAAAATACCACCGGCCTGTTATACTATTACTTCGTAAGCAAGGCTAAATAATCAATATGAATTCATTCAATCCTGAAAAGATCTTATATACTGCCGATGCCCTGAACACCCGTGGCAAACTGGTTACAGACCAGTATCCTGATGCCGAATTGTTGCCGATAAAACAGCATAATAAGCTACCCGATATAGAGATCGGGCATTATAAGGCAAAGTCTGACCTGCTGGTGTTAGGCAAACTGAAAACACAGGAATGCAAGTGGAGCGGAAGAAGTTCGGATTATATCGCTCCAAGCCTCGCAAACGGATGTTTCGGAGGCTGTGCTTATTGCTATGTTGACCGGCATAAAAGAATAAATCCTATAACAATATTTACTAACGTAGATGAGAACATGGCTACCGTTAACAAACACGTTATGTCGCTGCCCTGGCCTAAGGAACCCAACCAGACCGACCCGGTTTTCTGGACTTACGACATCGGCTGCAACTCCGATATTTCAGTTGACTACAGCATTTCAGGTGCTATTGCCGATGTATTTAAATTCTACCGCGACCATCCCAGGGCTAAAGCAACGTTTGCAACCAAATTCGTTAACCGCGACCTGCTGTCAATAGATCCGCAGCGTAAGATCAGGATACGCTTCAGCCTCATGCCTTCGCATATAAGCAAGCTTGTAGACGTACGCACCCACAGCATTGAAACACGCCTGCAGGCTATTAATGACTTTTATGATGCTGGCTATGAAGTGCATGTAAATTTCTCTCCGGTGATCGTATACGACAGGTTTAAAGACACGGAAAGAAACTGGCTGTCTGATTACCGGGAACTGTTTCAGCAACTGAATGCAGCTACCCGCGCCGATGTTAAAAAACAAATGCAATGCGAGGTCATTTTCCTCACTCATAACGAAGCACAACATATTGCCAACCTCCAGATCAATCCTGTTGCAGAAGAACTGTTATGGGTGCCTGAGTTGCAGGAAACAAAGAAAAGCAGTTTTGGCGGCATCAACATACGCTATGATCATTCTATCAAGAGCCGTATGATAGATAGTTTCACCAACCTTATGCAACAAGAGATACCCTGGTGCGGGATCAGGTACATTTTTTAATAAGTTGGTGGCGGTCATTATTTTTTTTAAAAAACACTAATAAATTTTAAGATACCTATCAATCGAAAACTCCAACGACTTTGCCGCACCCGTTTTAATGTACTGACCGAAAGCGCTATAGATCGCATCAAATGAGAATGGCTGCAACGATTCACGGATGTGCAGGATATCTTTCCTTGGCAATGGTATCAGATTAGGGTAACTATACATGAATGACACGCTTTTTAAATCCTGACAAACCAGGATGATGTCTCCCGTTAACAGCATTTTTTCATAATGCAATACGGCACCTCCCGGAAAGTGGCCACCACAGTTAATTAAAGTAATGCCAGGTAAGATTTCTCTTTCATGCTCTTTCCACAATATTAAATTAAAGTCTCTTCCTGCAATCCATTCCTCATCCTTTTCATGCAGGTACACAGGAGCATTAAAAGCATTACTCCATTCCGCCATCGTTGTATAATAATGAGGATGGGAAATAGCAATGGCAGCTATACCGCCTAACATATTTATAATCTCTGTTGTTGACGCATCCAGGTTAGCGATACAATCCCAAAGGATATTGCCATGGGGTGTTTTTAAAAGATGGGCCCTTTGTCCGA
>CAXTDO010000093.1:0-11940 GCA_964242315.1 uncultured Flavihumibacter sp. | reverse complement strand
GGATCCCCGTTCCGGATGAACACAGTAAATAAAGTATCGTCCGGTAGGTTTAATGCCAATCTTGGCCTGTCCCATTTCCGGATGGATAGTTAGCAGGCCCTTGTTATTACCCACCTCAAATTCAAGGCTAAAGGCGCCGTATTGATCAGACAGGGAATGCATTGTTATTTCTTGTTCCACGAAAATCCAAGTTACTCTCTTATCCTAATGTAATACAATTTTTACTTATGACTGTTTACAGCTATTATTATTGTAAGCGAGAACGCCTTTTTTGCCATATAAAAGGTTAAGCAATATGAAATTTGTATTTATTTCATGCACGGATCTTAAAGCAATGCTTTGCCAAAATTATTAAAGCAGGCTTCTTAAGCCAAAAACAGAATGTTTAATAGTTCAAAGAGTCAATGGCCCTGGACATAACGTAAAAACTAATCCGCTCACCAATTGCCTTGCACGTGTAAATACATGTAATAGTGTGAAAATAAATATCATGTCCTTTGTACTTTTCGAGAAATATAGTCATATGATTATTTTGAATGATTACTACCTTTGGCAATAGTGCTGGTATATCAGGTTAAGCGTAATTTTATGCCAAATAAATATCCGTATGAATTGCCCGAAAATCAAATGAAACTATTCCGGTTTTGGGAAAGACAATTATATTTTGGGAAGATGGCGTGTTGTAAGACAGCTTGTTATGCCTATATGGTAAAATTCAGTGAATAACACTCTAACCACCTGGTAAAAAACGCCTCCTTTACAGCCTGCTTTTTTCCTCGCTGCCCGATTGTTCCATCTTCTTTTTCATAAACGCTTTTCCCGACCGGTTATATTTAGCGCAGGCGTATTATTTTCAAAACAGATATTGATGCCTATCCGTAGCATTACCAAAAAGGTAAAAAACATCAACTCAACATCACTTCATGAACGTCTCACTATAAAAAAAGGGAACGATGAAATAACGGAACTTGGCAATACATTCAATAATATGTTAAGCCGGCTTGAAACATCTTTCGAAACACAAAACAACTTTGTAAGCAATGCTTCTCATGAATTAAATACACCGTTAACCGTTATAATGGGTGAAGCAGAATTTGCTTTATCTAAAACCCGAACGGCAGAACAGTATCAGCAAGGCTTGCAGGTAATATTAACGCAGTCGGAAAAGCTGAAAAACCTTACTAAAAGCTTACTGGAGCTGGCGCAATCAGGCTTTACGGGCAACCTGTCTTTTGAAGCCGTTAAAGTAAATGAGCTGTTGCAAAATGTGCAAAAAGTTGCCTCCTCCATTTATCCCGATTGCAATGTTATAATTGATCACAGTCTGCAACCTACCGACGTTAATGCTCTCACTATAAAAGGCAATTTTCACTTACTGGAATTGTGCCTGTCCAATATTGTTTTAAATGCATGCAAGTATTCTACCGGCGATAATGTAATACTGGCGCTTACTACATCTTACACGCATGTAATTTTCATTATAAAAGATAAAGGCATTGGCATACCACAGGATGATCTGCCGCATATATTCGATCCTTTTTTCAGGGCTTCTAATGTTAAAAGTTCAAAGGGTTACGGTATTGGTTTGCCACTGGCTCAAAATATAATCAAACTCCACAATGGCGTTATTAACATCTCTTCCAAAGAGGCGGAAGGAACTGAAGTAATAGTAAAAATTCCTAAAGAAACAGCTTAAAAAGAGCACATCGTTTTTATTTTGGAACGTAAATAAAAAACGCTCCAACAAATTCTTACCATTTTCTTACCACATTTTTAAGCAATTCTTACCGAACGCTTACCTGTTCTTTACTTTGATTTTGCAGTTTGCAGTAA
This sequence comes from uncultured Flavihumibacter sp., assembly GCA_964242315.1. Classification (GTDB taxonomy): domain Bacteria; phylum Bacteroidota; class Bacteroidia; order Chitinophagales; family Chitinophagaceae; genus JADCRZ01. The sequence continues at coordinate 10,107 of CAXTDO010000093.1, read as the reverse complement.
AATTATAAATCATGAGAAATATATTACTGCCAACCGATTTAACAGTACAATCGCTTCAACCTGTTCACGACATTGTAAAAAACATCAAAAGCAAACTGCTTACTATACATGTTGTGCATTTAATAAGCCTGCCAACTTCTATAAGCGATTTACTTTTTATTAAACAAAACAAACCTTACAATGCCGTTCCAAAAAAATTTACGGAGGCTTTTCAATTGCTGCGGAACAAATACAGTAGTTCTGTTGAAAACATTGTGTTCGACTTCGTTTACTGTAGCTCTTCACGCTACTTCAACAACTTTATAGAGGGTAATAATATTGATTCGGTTTACATGCTTTCAGATCACAATTATAGGCAACCCCTGGAGCAATCAGAAAATATAAGCTATTATCTAAAAAGATGCAAAGCGCCTTTGCATAAGGTTTCCCTGAATGAAAGGGATGTTGCAACATTTCAAAATTTGTCAGCGTTACTGAAAGGTAAAGAGCGATTAAAACTGTTGCTTCAGGCCTGATAAAAAAAACAGCAATTAGTTATTCATAAACATACCCTATATGTTATTAAAACAAAACATTCCCCTTAAGTACGTCTTCGGCAAAATAAAAGTAGAACTGGCTGTAATAACTTTATATGCAGCAGCGGTAGCAATAGAGCATTCGTTTTTCGATCTGTCAGAATTTTCGTTACCTCTTTCGGTGCCTATGATTATGGGTACGGTTATATCGCTGCTGCTCGGTTTTAGAAGCAACCAGGCTTACGACCGCTGGTGGGAAGCAAGAACAATTTGGGGTGCTATTGTAAATGACAGCCGCACACTTGGGCGGCAAATTAAAACCCTTAGTAAAGAAGCTTACCAGGGTGAAGAGCTTTTCTTCTTCAAGCAACGTTTTATAAAACGGCAAATTGCATGGTGTTATAGCTTAAGCCGCAGCCTTCGTAATCAGGAAACAATGGAAGGGCTTGATAAATACCTGGTAAAAAGGGATATTCAACATGTAAAAAATTATAGCAATATATCCCATGCCTTATTGGAATTACATGGTCACGATATACAGCAAGGATTGGAGAATGGCTGGATAAACGCTTATCAGCAGGTTGAGATAGACAAAACTCTTACACGACTGTGCGATGCAATGGGTAAGTGCGAACGCATTAAGAACACTGTATTTCCTGTTACATACAGTTTGTATATTCACTTTTCGCTGATTGTATTTTTTATACTGTTACCATTTTCTTTGATTGAGGTTTTTGGCGTCATCCTTTTTATTCCTGTTCTTATAGCTATAGCTACTGTATTTTTCTTAATTGAAAAGATGGCTATCCACCTGCAGGATCCTTTTGAAAATAAACCTACAGACACACCGATGACGGCTATCTGTTTTACAATTGAAAGAGATTTGAACCAGGTTATAAATGAAACACCTGCCGGAGGCGCAGTAAACCATCCGAAGGCTTTCTATCTTTTATAAGGCTGTCATATAACAAAGCCTTCCCTGAGTTTTTTATTTGCTTTTAAAGTTCTCTGCAATTATCTGGCAGTTTAAATGGGTAGTCAATAGTGTTTGCTTATCAAATGGAAGCTTTTCGTTCAAATAAATTTCACCGGCAATAACCTGCTGATAGGGAACAGCTATATCTTTTAAGATGTTTTCTACAGCAAGTATGCACCGTCGACATACCATGTTTTTTACTAACATTACTTGTGGTGACATAAAAATTTATTTTTAATAAATAAAGGCAATAGCCACTAATATAGATGTCGCTATAAATTTAACTATGAAATAATTATTTAAAAGTGCTGACAGGAAAATCATCGTCACAGCAACAACCAATCCTGGAATGGTTCCCATCGTAATGTTATTTATCCGCATTTATAATTAAACCTTCATTGTTTGGAAGAATACAAAGATGTATAAGTGAGAGATGGCTTTCAGGGACAACTTTATGTCAAAAACGGACAAACGAAGATTTACTATGAACAGAACTAAAAATACCGGTTATTACCAACACCATTTTAACACACTATTTCATGATCTTAAACAGGATCGTCAGGTTATTATCTTTTATAGTGATATAAATTATAGTGAGTAAGTGGTTTTACCAGAATTCGGGGGTTGACAGGTTAACGGTCTGCTATCATTAATTTGTTTTAATGATCGGATTGGTATCAATATGATGTTGTTTCAGCCATGCAACAACCGACAGAAAATCAGGTGGCATAGTGATCTTATTTGAAGCCGCATCCAGCCTTATTTTACGGATAATAACCTGCAGGCTGTTTCCATCTTTGCTTATGTACGTATAATCGGCGTGTGCTTCTGCCAAAAGAAAAAGTATTACCCTCCATACATCCTTCCAGTTCTCACTTGTTTGTGCATTGTTTGCAGCATACATTACAGGTGTAAAGCCATTGCTGCTCTTGATATTTACGTCAGCTCCTTTGCGGACCAACAAAATAGCTTTATCGTTTTGCTGCTTAGAAGTACCAATGGTTCCAAACAAAAGAGGTTCACCGTTGTAATAGCTTTTGGTGTTTGGATCGGCGCCTGCATCCAGTAATAAAGGAAGGGTTTCGGCGGGCAGGTAACTAACGGCTTCAACCAGTGCAGGCGTGGTAGCGGAACCATTTTTTATCAGGATGCGGATGGCGGCCGTATTGGCATCATCATTAAAGGGAAAACTGATAGGGTTACTACGTATACGAATGGCAAACTGAAGGTAATTCAGCCCATCCCAGTCCCATACCCTGTTGCCCTGTATATTCAGATCCTGTCCCTTGATCAATTCCTTAAGCCTTGTTGTATCATTTTGCTCGATGGCAGTTGCGATGCTTCTTTGTGTTTTGTCTTTGTAATAGGTAGCTGCAAAGGTTTCCTTCTTTTTGAAAGAAGGAAGTATATTAAACAAAACAACGCCCAGGGCGATCACTAACGGAAGAGCAGCGAAAAAGCCTGCAAATGCAACTGCAAAACCCGACTGACTGAAACGCAATGGCACCGCTGCCAGAAGAATGACCAACAATCCCAACCCGGCAACAATCATCGTCCAGCCCTTTTCCAAAGAATCAACGTTTTTGCCGTTGTTCATTATAAAGTAAACGCCTATAAAACCAAGCAATGCAACGGTATTGATGCCTATAAGTACCCAGATGATTTTTATTGTCATTGTTAAGCTTTGTGTTTCAGATAACCTGTGAGCCGATTCAATGAATCTTTCAACCCAATCTTTCAATACCTGAATGCCCATCAGTTAAAACAAGGTACTCCTGCGAAGTGCCTAAAGTATCAATAAAAAAGAAACGATCTTTAGATATTTCCAATCTTGTTACTGTAGTATGTCCTACCACCTGCTTTACGGTTTCATACTTATACGCATTCTTTTTTAAGCTGGCCGGTCTAACCCAGATAGGAGATTGTGTTACATTATCTCCATACGGATTACTACCATTGAAAAAAAACTTACCAGGCTGGTATTGGAACAATTCATTGATAAAAACATCTATTGCCTGTTTATCATAGCCTGCATTGTTTAACCAGGTATGGGTTACACCTGCATGCGTAAACAGATAATTTTCCAATTGATAACACATATTAAACTGTTCCAGGTGTTCCAGTATTAAATTGCTGATCTGGAAAGCGTATTTGTCCTGAAAACCTGTATATGTTTCATTCACCTGCATGGCTGCGGGTAAGTAATGAAAATCATGATTGCCGATAAGTAAGGTTACTTTAGTGGGATTGGCTTTTTGGAAAGCTACAATTTCCCTGAAATTGTCCATCTGTTCTGTTGCACCAATATCAAAAGAATCAAAGTAGTCTCCTATGAAAACCACCCTGTCAAATACTTGTGTTTGAACAATTGACTTCCATAAATTTCTACCGTGTATATCGCCTATGGCAATTATTTTCATTTGTACTTTTAAGATATAACAGATGGAATCCTCCGGCGTTATTAATCTTCACTAAAAATTTTATTTAGGATAATTATTCTTCTTTACTCCATTGTAACCAGTTATTCAAAAACGCCCTGCTATCTTCAGAAAAATCTTTTATATCTTCTTCTGTTATCTGTCCATCTGCATAAATCTGAGCCACTATTAACAGGTATGTGGAGCCTCTTTGATCATCGTAACGACGTGCAATAGCCTTATCCCGTTCACGGAGTTTCTTAAATAATTTCTGATACGCGGTGATATTATCCATACCGTCTTTCTGCCATTCTGCAAGTATTTCAGCCGCTTGTTCTAACGCTGTTCTGAATTCGATATCCAGTCCTTTATCTATCAAAAACCTGGCGATTTTTTTTTCACGCTTTGTTAGTTCGTGGCATGATTTAAATAATTTTTGGTGATAATTATTTGTTGTCATCAGGCAAAAATAATTAAATAGAAACATTTAAAACCCGCTCTCAGGCTATTTAGTTTCAATAATATTCAGTTAATAATCTTGTTTCCAGCAATTTAAATACAATTTATTTTTGATTTATATGCAATACCTTCCCACAACCTATTTTTAAATTCCCAAGGGCACCAAAACAGAAATACGTAAGGCAAGGCTAAAAGCTGTATTGAGCGCCAACGCGCATATGTCTGCCTTATACTGGCAGAATGGTAAAACCATACTGGAACAGCAACAGCATATCATGTAGAAGTTGGTGAAGACGATTACTATCTCGATCTGTTAGTCTATCACCTGAAGCTGCGCTGTTATGTGGTTATTGAATTTAAGAAGGGGAAGTTCAAACCCGAATATGCAGGTAAGCTGAACTTTTATCTTTCTGTTGAAGATGATAAGATCAGGCACCCGGCCGATCAGCCAACCATTGGCCTGCTTATTTGCCAGGACAAGAACAAAATAGTAGCTGAGTACACCCTGAAAGATATAAATAAACCGATAGGCATATCCGAATACCAGCTAACCAACGCTATTCCTGAAAACTTTAAAGGCAGCCTGCCTACTATCGAGGAATCGGAAAAAGAACTCGGGCAGGATACAGATGAACAGCCTTCATAAATAAGCTGCTCTTAAAGCTACTGTTACAAGTATAGCTATGCAAAGGGCTGCAAACTGTATTCCGTACATTTAACGGCGTTTATCCTTATGGTCCGGGCGTAAACATTGGTAATCTTACGAATCTCTGCAATGCGTGAATCGAGCTGTGTAATGCCCAATGCCTTAGCCTGAACAAAATTTACACTATTGCCCTGTTGCAGGTGATCGTACAAATTAATATTATACGCTTTCGGAGTTTGAATGTTTATTTGGTTTGTTACCAGTGAGTCTGAAAAAGGATTATTTCTTTGTGACATAGAATATTGTTTATTAGTTAACGAAAATTGTTTGATTTTAATACTAGGGAACGATAAAATGATATGAAGAAGTAAAATTTATTAAGTCAGGCCAATCCTTGCCTGTGTGATGCTTCTAATTACGGTTAAATCGTATCCTTAATTGTGTTTAATACAATATATTTTAGCTTATTAAGGAATAAACTCATCGAATAATATGTAGAATGAAGCATGCATTGGATTGTAGCTGCTAAGCAGATACTTGTTTTCTTCAAAAAACTGTGATGAATTTCTTACACTAATAATCTTTATTATTGCAATGCACATTAATCCATTATCAACCTAAACTATTTTTCATGAAAATGTTACAATTTTCCCAGTTAAATCCCGCTCAAAGGAAGGATGCGATTGAAAAAATGATAAGTATTTCAATCGAATTAAATATCAAAATACCAGGAGTACAGGGCGAAAATTCAATCCTTGAAGCAATAGAGGAAGATTTTAATCCGGATGCTGATTTTATTTTTGATGAAATTGATGAGACTCAGGTAGATGTTATATACCGGGAAAATATTTAACGAGTGTTACTGTTTTATAACATTTTTAGTTGAACCTTCGCAAAAGCATTCAGAAACCTACAATCAATAATTAAGATCATTTATGATAAATATTAATTTACGACTTAATTTACCGCCTGCAACTTTTGAAAATGGTTCCGTTATAACAGTATATTTCAAAAGCAGAACTAATATTATCGGTACCTGTTTGGTAGAACAAAATGACAATGGCATTACCGGCTCATTCACTGTTGCAGAAGAATTGCACGATAACCTGTACGTTCTTTACGTTTATGGTGCTGTCAAAGAAGATGTTATTCTGGAAGGAATTTTATTGGACGATAACGCACATAATAAGGCAATTAATACCGTCGGCAGTATTAAATTAAGTTGAGCATATACATTAATACAACATTAAGCGAACAGTGTTGTTATTGCATTGATTAAATTAATTGGCATTCGTGTTGCCTGCAAACAAAAACTTATGGAAAATACTTACAAGGTGGGAGCGAAACTGAAACATTTATCAGATAATCAGGAATTGGTTTATGGTGAAGTAGTAGAGGTAGGAGAAGATATGTTGTTTGTTCAATGGGAAGATCTCACCCATCCCAGCAGTTATAAATTTACTGAACTCGAAGGGATTGATCCGGCTTGATACAATTTTATCTGTAGCTAGATGGTTTTTATACGATAAGACATATTTTGAAGACTATTTCAAAAATGTAACCGTTCTATTATTGATTTCGTCAGGAATAGTTCGTATTTCACCATCAGTATTGGAATGAAGCTGCTAATAGAATGATGTGAAGCTCTGATTTTTTTATAATTACAGATTCATTTAAAGTTTCTTCAACAATACTTTCAATCGGACAACAGGATAAAGATGAAACTCCTGCTCTCCTGGTTCAGCTTCTTTTTTAATTCATTGTTATCTATAAACGCGTTGCAGGTACTAATTGCGGTGGTAAAATCTTCAGCAATAACAATTAATAGTCAGAAAGATTTTCTATTCGGATAAGTTAGTCAATACATTATCTCCCCTTTATTTTCCTTTTGCGCTACGAAGCGTACTTTCATAATTACTGGAGGGATAATACAACTGTTCTCAAATTTTTCATTTCATCGTCTTCCTGGATGTCTACTTCCCATGAATGAAGGGATAATTTTCTGCCATAGTTGTAATTAATTTTACTTACAAAGGTTTGCAAGTATGGAACAAACGTTTCGGCATCTTCAGTTAACTCAGGTTTTACTTTTATTTCTGTTTTTACCATAATATATAAAATTTGATTATTCGTTTATAGGCTTATAAATGAAATTAAGCAAATTGTGTCAGAAAACGCTTATCTCTTTTAGATATCTTATACATAAATTTTTTATCAATAGATATATCACTCTTTTACACCAATATCTGTAATCTCAAAAACCTGTTCTGTTTTAGTTAGTATCGTTACTTTTTTATATTGGCTGGTGCTTTGAACGTCTTCATGATATTTTATTGAAACGTTGTTACTTCCGCGGGTTGGATCGGGCTTGATTACTAAAAACAATTCTTCAGGAAAATATCCCTGCTCCGTTTTCTTATCCAATTGATAAAGTAGTGTTTCATCGGCTACGGCTACCTCTCCGTGTACGTGCAGCTTCAAAGCGCTATTTGAACCGTTTTTTTCTACCCATGCTTTAAAGGAAAATTGTTTTTCATTAAACTGATCAGACATAATAATGTTTTTATTGGAGGTTATGTATTCTAATCATCAAAAATCACACCTCTGGCAACGATAATTAACACCATTTAAGGACTGCTTGCAAAAATTTATTAGGTGTAATGTATACAAATTTTACTTTTGCAAGCTGATGGGTCAAAAAAAGTTACTGCGTTTCGAAGCTATCAAGTCCTTCTCTAATGTGTTACAGAATCCGCCGGACATGGCTGGCAACTGGAATGGTTTTTTTGATAATCCTAATTCCATCACACTTGAACTGGCTTGTGGTAAAGGCGAATATGCCGTACAACTTGCTTTAATGCATCCTGATAGAAATTTTATAGGGGTTGATCTTAAAGGAAACAGGCTTTATATCGGAGCTAAGAAATGCCTTGAATCCTGCATTAATAACGCGGCATTTCTTCGTACTAAAATTGATCAGATTCATACCTATTTCAATTTTTCTGAAGTGTCGGAAATATGGATCACATTTCCCGATCCCCATCTTAGAAAATCGAAAGCAAAGAAAAGGTTAACTCATCCCAAGTTTCTCCGGCTTTACCAACAATTTTTACAGCCCAATGGTAATATACATCTAAAGACAGATTCGCCTGATTTATACGAGTTTACTAAAACGGTAATAGAAATGTATGGACTGATACTCCATGAAGATTATGATGATGTTTACTCAAATAGCTATATTGGCCACGAATTAGGAATCAAAACTTATTACGAAAGCCTTGATATCGCCCAAAGCAATAAAATACATTACTTAAAGTTTTCTTTACCCTCCTCTGCGCTTCCGCAGTTGGATGATGAATTACATGAAAGAATTATTAGTTATGAAAAAATTAATTGAAGGTGTTGACTTTTATTATAATGAACAGGGTTTTATAGTACTCACTGAATTATATCATTTGAACAGGGGATTTTGTTGCGGTAAAGGTTGTTTACATTGTGCATATGATTATGAAAATGTGTCCGAACCTATAAAAGGAGAATTGCTTCAAAAGAAGCAGCTGCAGGAATCTGTTAAATGAGTAATTTTAAGCTGAAACATCTGTGTTATGCCTGCGGTTAATCAAAACAACCTTTCTGGTGACAAACTATCAACAGTAAAGCCGTCCGGAAAACGGGAGACCTCTTTTTTCGAATTGGTATTTGAAGTGGCTCTTCAGATACCTGTAGGAAGGGTAACAACCTATGGAGCGATTGCCGTATGCTTAGGAACAAAGTTATCTGCACGTATGGTAGGATGGGCAATGAATGCAGCACATACCGCCCCCAACAATATTCCGGCGCACAGGGTAGTGAACCGAAATGGAATGCTGTCTGGCAAACATCATTTTAATCCTCCTGCCCGGATGCAGGAACTGCTTGAAAAGGAAGGGATAAAAGTTGTAGATGACAAAGTGGTTGATTTTAACCTGTTGTTTTGGGATCCTTCAAAAGAATTGATTGATTAGTTTCTCCTCAGGTTGTTGCACGTTTAGGGAACCATTTTAATATTGTAACTTCTTATGCGATATTTTTTAGGGTTCATTGTTGTTGTCGCCGCTATAATTGTTGGATATTTTGCCGGCACTTTCTTTACTAAACGTGATAATCGCACCGGTATCATTCAAAATTATTCGTTTGTACGTGATATTGCTGAACTGGCCAGTATCGAAGTAACTGGAGTCACCAGTTCAACCAGCAGCAATATTGCAAATGATGGCAGTTTTACTGATGATTTGAAGAAGCTTTTTATTGAGAATACGGTGCGTTTGTCTGCGCCATATACTGCAAAATATGGTGTAGACCTCGGTGACAGTAGCCTTCGTATTGAACATAACGATTCTGTGCTGAAAGTATATCTGCCCCAGCCTAAGTTGCTTAGCTATGAGATACATCTTGACCGTTTAGAAGCCAGCAACAAAAAAGGCTGGTTCCGGTTTGAAAATGAAGCGGCTTATAATCAGTTTCAGAAAAAAATGTACTCAGAGAGTCGCAGTTTGCTTGAAAACAACAAAGTATATCTTGATAGAAGCAGAAACAAAATTTGTGAAATCCTCCAAAAGTATTTCGTTCCGTTACATGTTAAAACGATCTGCATTTATGAAGTGCGTGAGTTGAAGTTCCGGGATAAGACGGATTAACGGTTTTTTAACCGTTATGTCGATTTCATCACTCCCCGGAAGAATCCAACAGATTCTGCAATTCCCGGTAAAGAGTCTTTCATATCTTTTTCAAATTCGATGCTGCATTTGCCCTGATAGTTTATTTTGCGAAGCGCCTTTATCATGCCGGGAAAATCTATTACTCCCCGACCAAGCTCAATGGCTTTACCATCTCGTTCAGCTTTGGAAACATCTTTAATATGAAGATCAAACATGCGTGATTTGTAATCGGTAACCGCTTTTGCAGGGTCAGCGCCTGCGCGGATGGCATGACCAATGTCAAGGCAGAGCCCCATCTTTGCATCCATATTTTTAATCCGGTCAAACACATCTTTCGGGCCGGGATACCGTTTGTCTTCAGGGCCATGATTGTGTATGGCTATGGTTATCCCGGTAG
>CAXTDO010000092.1:0-12000 GCA_964242315.1 uncultured Flavihumibacter sp. | reverse complement strand
GTATTGCTCATATATAGGAGGTTGGTTCCTTCTATAGGTGAAAAATTCGCTTCGCCGTTCGACTGAATTAACTCGGCAGGTTCGGTGCTCACTATAATGTTTGCGATAGTGTTGTCGATATTGCTGGTAGTAGAAGTATCATTGGCACGTACCTGCTGATCCATCTTTTCCAGCCTGGAAGGAACCTGGTTTACCATCGACCAGGGGCCGGTAATGGAAGAAGCCCTGAACCAGCTTTTATTTGCATACAAATAATATTGCTGATCAGTATTTTTAACGATAGTAAAGGGAGTATTGGTAACCTGTTCAACACCCCAGTTAGTGTTGTTGTTCAACTGAGGCTGACCGTCTATAAGTACAAGTATTGACGGTTTTTGAGTATAAATAATCTTGGGTGGATTGTTATTCAGGTTCGCGGAAAGTTTCGACTCTTTCTCGCTGTTCTGAAGCTTCGCGGTAAGATCGTTCTTTGAGATGGTGATGTTCCAGGTGGGAACTTGTTTTTCAAGATCGGCAGTCAACTGATCCAGTTCGGCATCCGTAGCTTCTCCCGGAAATTTTATATTGGAAACCGTAGCGCTTTGCCAGATGATGTTGCTACTTTGATTGTCAACGTTTACATCGGCCCATAACACGCCAAAAACCGGATCGGTTTTGCCTTCTCTTAACAAAGAAATGGCTGCCCTTATTTTAAGAACATTACCCTGATAGGATTCCGGCTGTGGTTCATAAAGCTTGGCTATGGAACTACCGGTATTAAAGGTTTTGGGCCATTCTGCCTGCTGTGAAAATGCAGATGATGATGCTAACATCAAAAATGAAAAGCAGATGGCGAGTAAATTGTATTTCATAAATTTTGTTTTTCTGGTAATATACAAACCGGGATTACTGTTTTATATGAGACGCGCTTAGCCATTGAACGTTACTTTTTAAAATGTTAATATTTAGCTGACGGCCGATGGCCATTATACCGCAACAAACAAGCCATTAAAATAATGAATGGGTGAGCAATACAGCCCTGAAAGGATGACATGGTACTGCCTTAATAACTATTGCTTATCAGTATTGTGCCCCTGCTAGCCAATGTCGTTGTACATCTTTCTTAGATTATTGGCCATCGCCACAGGGTAAACTCGGTTTTACCTTTCTATAGATAATTTCTTTTAATGAAGTATAGTAACTGAACCGGTCATCCGGGCAACTCCGTTATTTAAATTAATGATCCAGTAATAAATTCCAAATGGCAGTGAAGCGCCATTATAAGTTCCATTCCACGGCTTACTGTAACCATTGGAATGAAACAATAACTGTCCATACCTGTTAAAAATATCTACTTTGCAATTTGGGTAAGAACTAAGGAATGGAATGATCCAGGTATCATTTATGCCGTCTCCATTGGGTGAAAATGCATTCGGAACATGAAATTTACAGTCTGTTGAGACAATTTTAATTTGAGCTTTTGCAGATCCGCAGCTATTTGTAACAGTCACATAATACAAACCAGGCTGTTTAACGGTTAAACGGCTTTGAGTTGAGTTATCCTGCCATGTGTATGATGAAAACTGCCCTGGAAAAAGCACCAGATTATCGCCCTCGCATATAGTAGTGTCGTTTCCAATGAAAGGGGCCGGTTGTTTCAATACAGACAATGTAAGTGTTCGGATGCTGTCGCAGCCATTAATTGCAACCAGGGTGTCTCTGTAAGTGCCGCTGGTGGTGTGTCCAAAATATACTTCACCCTCACAAATAGATTTGTTAATAGCAGAAAGCGCTCTTTGTTTTACCGTTAGGTTTAAAGTTATAACGCTATCACATCCCGTGGGTAAATGTATCGTGTCGATGTATTTCCCACTTGCATTATGTCCCATGTAACGCTGCCCTTCACAGATGGTTTGATTGATTGTAGCGAACAATCTTGGTTTTACTGTCAGGTTCAGTATCCGTATACTATCGCAACCAAATGATGATGAGAAAGTGTCAACATATTTTCCGCTTACATAATGTCCGAGATAATTCTGCCCTTCGCAAATGGTCTGGTTGATTGTTGTTAAAGCTTTCGGGTTTACTGTCAGGTTCAATGTACGTATGCTATCGCAACCGGATGATGAGGGAAAGGTATCTGTAAATCTTCCACTCGTATTATGGCCAAAATAAATTTGTCCTTCACAGATGGCATAGTTAATTGTTGAAAATGCTCTTGGCTTTACCGTAAGGTTCAGGGTTCGTATGCTGTCGCAACCGGCTGATGATCGAAAAGTATCAATATACTTACCGCTTAATTGGTATCCGAGATACGTTTTTCCTTCGCAAATCGTCTGGTTAATCGTTGATAGTGCCGGGGATATAATTACAGCCGTTACAGGAATTGCCGGACTTTCCGTGTTATAATGCGTTTGTGTTACATAAAAGGTTGTTGTAGTAGTAATTTTTGGAACCACGGTGTTTCCCATATCAACCAATTTGGTAAGACTGCTGTTGCTGTACCATTTTAAATTTTGTCCTGTAACGGATAAGCGTACAGGGGTTCCATGGCAGAACACCGTATCACCAACAGTTTTAAGCCGCCAGATTTCCGTTCTGCCCACACCTGCACACCCTTGAGAATTTGTAGGCCCTTTTAATGTTTGCGAGGCACTATCGTATGTTAGCACTCCGGTACCGTTTGGGCACCAGTAATATGGAAAGGGTGGGGCGACTTGCTGGATAATACCTGTTATATTGTAAGTGAATATTTTGTTTGATATGGTTCCGGTAACACTTACTATAACATAAGAGGGTGAACCATTGGGTAGCCTCGAAGTAGAAGTTCCGGTGATGGTATTACCTGACTGAAATAATTGCATGCTGGTTGGATAATAAGCACTGGGCCCGCCTGTATTTTGATAGTAAACGCCCTGCCAGTAACCTGAAATGTCCTGACTAAAGACATTACCAGTACATAGAATTGTAACAATTAAAATGAACGTTGCCTTTTTCATGTAATTGCGTTAAGTATTTGATAGAATATTATCTAATGCTGTCTGGCTGGATGGGTGGCAGATGTTTTCTTTAAAAAAATGCCACCTGCTATCAAGAACGCCAGTATTGATAAACAGACTGTTATTAGCAATGTACGGGTATGGTAATACTCCTCAAAAGATACAGACGAATTATCTCCTGCAATGATAAATCCTGCCCGGTAAATTTAGGCGGTTCAGGTTGATGTGACAATGGAAATTAAGTAAAATATTTAATTCTGTTGCCAGTTGACTGTTTTAATTTAAAATCGGGCAACTATAAAAAAAACGTTTGTTCAGGCATTGTTAAAACACATCCAAAAGCTAAGCTTGCTGAGGTAACGGATGGCTTAAATGGGTTTTTTAATTTACCAGGGCAACCTTAAATTATTATCCTGTAATCAGGCTGTTCCCGGTTCAAGCCAGACGACTTTCTGTTCAGCAATATGGTCCTTGCCGATGATATCTTTATAGAGAGAAGGCCTTCTGGCATTTATGTACCGGTGTCCTCCCGAGTGGGTAAGTTTATCGGTTGTACAGGTAGCAGTTGTAATACCATCTCCTAATGCGCGGCATTCTGAAATAATATCTCCAAACGGGTCTAATATCATAGAGCAACCGTTTTTAAGCTGGTCGTCATCCATTCCGATGGCGTTGGAAAAAACAACATAAATGCCGTTATCGTAAGCGCGTGCGGGTAACCACTTCATTAGCCAGGCTCGTCCTTTCAGGCCATCAAATTCAAGACGCAAAGATGTGGGATCGTTTTCACGGTTGAACCATAATGCCGGATCTACAAAACCGGCGCCCGGTCTGGTGGAAGGGGTGCACATGGTAACATGCGGCATAAAAATGATTTGTGCACCCAGCAACCGGGTGGCTCGTACGTTTTCTATGATATTGTTATCATAACAAATAAGTATCCCGCATTTCCATCCAAATAAATCAAAAACGCAATATTGATCACCGGGAGTTATGCAGGAATTGATAAAGGGATGCAGTTTGCGGAATTTTGCTATCAGTCCGGTTTTATCAACGCATATATAGGCTTTGTATACTTTATCGTCTTTGTCTTTTTCAAATAGTCCGGCCAGGATAACGATATTATGCTTTTCTGAAATAGCTATTAACCTCTGAACGCTTTCTCCGTGAGGGATGTGTTCTGCAATGTCAAGCATTTGTTCTTTTGAAAGATGGCGGGCGAAACTATAACCGGTTACAGAGCATTCATGAAACGCAATTACTTTAGAACCTTCGCTGGCAGCTTTTGCTGATAGCTTTTCTATTACCTGTAAGTTGTACTGTTTGTCACCGCTTCTGTGCTCGAACTGAGCGCTTGAAATTTTTATGTTTTCCATGTTGAGTGTAAAGTTACGGATTGAATTAAAGCGATTAAAAAACACTGCTAGAGGATACAGTTCATGATGACATTAATTCAAATTTATCTCCATCAAACAAACCTTTGTCACTTAATTTCAAGTGAGGTATTACCAGCAGCGCCATGAAAGATAACGTCATAAAAGGTGCTGCCAGTGTAGAGCCGAGACTTTATGCCATAGCATCAATTGCGGTGTAAGCCCCGGCCACTTCATACCCGTTGGCTGCACTCATCAGGCCGGCAACGGGTAGTGGTAAAACGGATTCTTTAAACTCCGTGTTACCAACAGGCGCTACGCAACTGATGCCACCCCGGTGTTCAATTACCAGGTTCACTGCTTTGCAAAGGCTTTCATCATTTACTCCTACTGCAACAATATTATGAGAGTCATGTGCTACAGAAGAAGCTATAGCGCCGGATTTCAACCCAAAATTTTTTATAAATGATATTGAAACAGGCGCTTCAAAGTACCTGTTCACTACAACAATTTTTAATATATCCTGATCAGGATCACTAATAATATGGCCATTAACTACTTTAGGTGCAGTGCTGAGCCTGTTGGTTATGAGCTGTCCTTCCAGTGCTTCAATTACGGGTATTGATGGTTCTGAATTAAAATCGCCGGCAGGCAGGGCAAAATCTGCAAGTGCTTTTTTTCGGCAATTAAAATTATTGATGTTTTTTTTACTTTTAATATCATCACGTGCTTCCCACCTGCTGCCCTGCTCCCTGCCGTTTTCAGCCACTAATGCTCCGTCTATATATGTTTGCAACACTTTGAAAGTCTGTAGGTCTTCCACAATAATAAAATCTGCAGGGTCGCCTTGGCGAAGCAGACCAATATCCAGCTTATAATGAAGTACCGGGTTAATACAGGCAGCGCGCAGCACTTTAAATACATCAATGCCTTTTTCAACAGCACGTGCACATAGCTGATTGATATGTCCGGCAAGCAAACTGTCCGGATGTTTGTCATCGCTGCAGAACATCATGTTATCAGAGTGGTCATTCAGCAACGCTGCCAGTGCTTCAAAATTCCTTGCGGCGCTGCCTTCCCTGATCAGGATTTTCATCCCGTATTGAAGCTTGTCGAGCGCCTCTTCTTCTGTAAAACATTCATGGTCTGTGCTGATGCCGGCTTCTATGTATTTTCGTGCTGCCTCACCCCTTAAACCCGGTGCATGTCCGTCTACGGGCTTGCCTGTTTGTTTTGCTGCTGCTATCTTTTCCAGCACTTCTTTATCTGAGGATAGTACCCCTGGAAAATTCATCATCTCGGTAAGATACCTGATTTCTTTCCGCTGTAATAAAAGGGAAACGGTATGGACATCCAGCGTAGCGCCGGCAGTTTCAAAAACAGTGGCAGGTACACAACTTGGCGCGCCGAAGTTAAATTTAAAGGGTACCCGGTTACCATCTTCAATCATAAACTCAACTCCTTCCACACCACAAACGTTGGCAATTTCATGCGGATCACTTACGGTACCAACTGTTCCATGAACCACGGCCATTCTTGCAAATTCTGCCGGCACCAGCATAGAGCTTTCAATATGTACATGCGCATCTATAAAACCGGGCAATATAAAAGGTAGTGGAGATGCAGAATTTTCCTGTTGCTTCACAATATCTTCATATGGTTCAATCTTTGAGATTTTTCCATTGTGTATGCTTACATGCGCCGCATAAATTCTTTTATCAATAATATCTACAAGTTGTCCGTTTATAATTTTCATCCTAAAGTGTTTTAAACTTTAAACATTCAGTGTCGTGTCGCACGTAAATTGTCTGTTATCAGGCTATCAGCTATCAGCAGGAAACGTATTAAACATTGATCTGCCGATTGCTGATTTCAATTTACAAAGTAGGTAGCTTTCTTTCAAAGATCACTCAAAAACAGCCATCATTTTTTATACATGGAACCTATTAGATAAAATGTCAAAAAATAGTTAATAAAAAGGCGATTCGTTTTATTCTTTACATATATTTGAATGGTATACATCCAATACCCGGTTCTTTGAACCGGGTATTGTTTTGAAAATATACCCTGTAAAGGGGTATTGTAGTACTGATAGCAGATTACGATATTTATTAAATCAATTTGAGACAACACGTTTCAATATTGGAAAAAATAAATATTAAATTAAGTATAATTAGCACATTTTCAGAAGATTAGTGTACGGACTAGTTGTTGTTTTAATACAAACAGCTCGTCATACAAAATAAAATCGTACTCTCTATGTTATCATTTTTACCCTTACTCTCCGTTAAGTCTCTGGTTGCCCGAAAACATCCTGAAAGACTTTCCCTGTTCACAGGAAAAATTACCCAGAAAACACCGGCCGGAAAATGGTTGTTCCAGGTATACGGAAATAATATTATTAAAACCACCTTTCATCCTGAAGGCTATGTAAATAATGAACAGGTGTCAAATGCCGTTATTAAAAAACCTTCCTACACAAACAAAATCACCTTAAATGAAAACAAGACGGTGATTGACCTTGAAAATGCAGGAAGGATTTCTATAAAAGATAATAGTTATCAGTACCAGTTTAAAGGCGAAAAGAAAAGTGTTACTGCAAAATATTTTTCTGTTGATGGTTTCAGGGGATTTCAATTCAAATTAGAAAAAGATGAACAGATCTTTGGAGCCGGCGAAAGGGCGCTGCCATTAAATCGAAGGGGTTATGGTTTCAGTTTGAATAACAGTCCCGCTTTTGGATACGGCGAAGGTGAGCACAATCTGAATTATTCAGTTCCATTTATCATTTCTTCAAAAGGCTACGGTATTTTTTTCGATAATGTTTCAAACGGATATTTCGATATAGGAAAGAAACAGGGCGAGACCTTTGAAGCCGGTTTCAGCAGCGGTGAACTTACCTATTATATCATCAAAGGAAACAGTACAGCAGAAATTCTGCAAAACTATACAGAGCTTGTAGGCAGACAGCCCATTCCGGGGCGCTGGGTATTTGGAAATCTTATGAGTCGTTTTGGCTACCGCAGTGAAGAACAATTGATGAGCACTGTTGCTAAAATGAAAGAAGAAAATTTTCCAATGGACGCAGTGATACTGGACCTGTTCTGGTTTGGCGACAGCGTTAAAAATACCATGGGAAATCTTGACTGGGTAAACAATAAAAACTGGCCCGATCCGGATCGTATGTTAAAAGAACTTAATGATCAGGGTATCAAAGCGATTCTTATTACAGAACCCTATGTATTGATGGGCACGAAAAATTACAGTGAATCAAAACAATTTCATGCAGTAGATAACGCCAACAAACCTTATACACTTACTAATTTTTATTTTGGTTTTGGTGGACTGTTAGACCTTTTCCGTAAAGATGCGGGTGATTGGTTTTGGACGAAATATAAAAAACAAATTGAAAAAGGCGTTGCCGGCTGGTGGGGAGACCTCGGTGAACCTGAAACACATCCTGCCGACATGCATCATAACCTGAAAGACCTTGGCATTAAAAGATTGCTCGGTTCAGGGGAAGTGCATAATTCTTACGGACATTACTGGAACAAAATGTTGTTTGAAAAATACCAGCAGGAATTTCCCTCAGAAAGATTGTTTAATTTAAATCGTTCAGGCTTTGCCGGTAGCCAGCGTTATTCCATCTTTCCGTGGAGCGGAGATGTAGGAAGAAACTGGAGCGGTTTTCGTGCGCAACTACCCGTTATGTTGGGTATGAGCATTAGTGGTGTTCCCTATATTCATGCTGATGCAGGAGGATTTGCTATGGGACAAAAAGATCCTGAATTATATACCCGCTGGTTGCAGTTTGCTGCCTTTACGCCGGTGTTCCGTCCGCACGGAAGCGCTTTGGACGAACCCGATAACGGTGCACACAATATAGAAAGCGAGCCTGTTTTTTATCCTGACCCTTTCAAGTCGATTGTTCGCAGGTACATACAATTGCGATATCAGTTGCTCCCTTACAACTATACCCTCGCTTACCAGCAGGCGAAGGAAGGAAGTCCTTTAACACGTCCGATGTTTTATAACGATAACACCGATGCTAATTTATTTAATGCAGACGATCAGTATATGTGGGGTGATAATATTTTGGTTGCCCCGGTGTTACAAAGAGGTACTACTGAAAGAAGGGTATACCTGCCAAAAGGATGCTGGTATAAATACTTCAGTAATGCCAGGATAAAAGGCGGTCAATGGATCAACGAATTGGTAGATATCAACAATATACCGCTGTACGTTAAAGCAGGTTCGTTTATCCCAACAGCGGGTGCGATGAAGAATACACAGCAATACAAATCAGACGCTCTTAGTGTTACCTATTACCCTTCCACCGAAGATTCGTCTTACACAATGTACGACGATGATGGTAAAACAAACCTATCTCTGGAAAAGGGAAAGTACGAACTGCTGCACTTTAAAGCAATTGTTGATGCCAAAAAATATACAATAGCAATATCATCTAACGGCGGTTCTTTTCATAAAAAGCCATCGCAACGTAACATTGTATTAAACGTGCCGGCTTTAAGCAGTAAGCCTGTTACAATTAAAATTAACGGGAAACTGATATGCTTAGATAACGCCAACGATCGTGTACCGAAAGCAACATGGTGTGCCAAAAAAGGTTTGCTGAGTATAACGTTTATATTCACCGGTTCGGATCAGCAGATAGAAATTCTTTGAACTGTGATTAAATGATTTAATGATGGACTATGAACTTAATCATAGTCCATCATTAAATCATTTAATCACAGTTCAAAACTAACCTTCCAGCATATCCGGTCTTCTTTCCATTGTTCGTTTTATCGATTCTTCATATCTCCATTCATCGATTTTTTTTGGATCGCCGCTTAACAGGATTTCAGGAACCTTCCAACCCCGAAAATCGGAAGGCCTTGTAAAAACAGGCGGCGCTAGTAATCCATCCTGGAATGAATCCAATAATGCTGAAGTTTCATCATTCAATACTCCCGGTATCAGCCGCCCGATAGTATCTACTAATACTGCAGCTGCTAATTCTCCACCACTGAGAACATAATCCCCGATTGATATTTCTTTAGTTACATAATGAGCGCGGATGCGTTCATCAATGCCTTTATAATGACCGCAAATCAACAGCAGGTTATTTTTTAATGATAATTGGTTCGCTGTTTTTTGCACCAGGTTTTCCCCATCAGGCGTTAAAAATATGATTTCGTCATAGAAGCCATTCATTTGTAAAGACTCAATCGCGTTTACAAGTGGTTCAGGCATCATAACCATTCCGGCGCCCCCGCCAAACTGATAATCATCAACCTGGCCATGCTTATACTTAGTGTAATCCCTGAGGTTATAAACGTTCAATTCCAGCAATCCTTTTTCCCTCGCTCTTTTAAGTATGGAATGTGAAAAAGGGCTGACAAGTAATTCAGGCACTATGGAAATAATATCTATTTTCATTTCTCAAAGTTAAGCTATCAGCAGTCAGCTATCAGCAGTCAGGGTATCTGGATGCAATAATTTCCTACGGGCAGATGACAGGAAAGACGTCCATTTCAGTGTACCGTGAAGCTGGAATGATATCCCTTCCATATATTCATAGAATAATAGTGTTAATTTTAAGTTTGATACCATTCCTATGTTTAAATCAAAGTCGACATTGATTTTAGCGTGCTGTATTTCCGGAACCGTTTGTACCGCATTGCTTAAATACTACTATCCGTCATTTGTTTATTATAATACCGGGCTCTTGCTGGTAATTTTGTTAACGGTATTCCTCAAGGCGGATCTATATACTTACATTTTTGGAGCGTTGACCGTTGTAATGATCCTGATTTCATTACAACTTCCGGCACATAATACTGCAGAAAGAACCATCATGCAAACGGTTAATATTTTCATTTCGGTTATAATAATGTTTGTGGTGCTGCATATTAAAAAACTTTACCGTTCGCTTGATAAAGAAAGAAGACAGATGAATGCCTTGTTTGAATTTGCAAAAGAAAGTGTCGTTCTTACAAACAGTAAAGGTGGAATTTTACTTGCTAATCCGGAAGCACAACAATTATTCTGTTACAGCGCTGATGAAATGAAAGGGCGTCATTCTAAAATGCTGCTTCCGGAACGTTTTCAATCTGCTTTTTGTAAATTCCTTGATTTAATTGATACGCCTTCTTCGAAACTGCAATTGGAAGAGGAAGTTGTAGCAATAAAAAAAAATGGAGAGGAGTTTCCGGTTGAAGTAAATTTTAATAGTTATAAACAACAGGATGAACTTATTACCTTGTTGTTTATAGAGGATCTTTCTCAACAAAAAGAAGCGGAGAACAGGTTCATCGAGCAAAAAACACAATTGGAAAAGATTACGCACGATGTTCGGGTGATGAATACTGAGTTGGAAAACAAAGTGGCGGAACGTACGCTGATATTGCAGGAAGCACTTCAGGAATTGGAGAAGTCTCAAACAGAATTAAGTGATGCGTTGAGTAAAGAGAAAGAACTCAATGAAATAAAATCACGTTTTGTTTCTATGGCTTCTCATGAGTTCAGAACTCCGTTGAGCACCATATTATCATCAGCCTCCTTATTATTAAGATACCAGCTTAATGAAGAACAGGCTAATCGCGAAAAACACATCAGGCGCATAAAAGATTCGGTAAAACATTTGAACGATATATTAGAAGACTTCCTGAACTTAGGAAAGATTGAAGAAGGACGGATTTTCACTGAAGTGGTGGTCTTTGACGTAAAGGAGTTTTTACAAGATGTTTTTGATGAAATGAAAATAAGTTTGAAGATGGGCCAGCAGCTTAAATTTTCTTTTGAAGGAGAAGGTTTTTTTGCAACTGATAAGAGGTTGCTGAAAAATGTGATGATTAATCTTTTAAGCAATGCCATCAAGTTTTCAGACATTCATAAAACTATCGAAATATCCGTTGACAATTCGATTAATTTTCTGATGCTTCAGGTTAAAGATCAGGGTATTGGTATTGCAAAAGAAGATATGCCTCATCTTTTCTCTACCTTTTTCAGGGGGAAAAATGCGGTGAATATTCAGGGAACCGGCCTTGGATTACATATAGTGAAACGATATGTTGATATGCTGGAGGGAAGCATCACGCTTTCTACTGAATTATATGAAGGAACTACTTTTAATGTTAGATTACCTAACCTTAAGGAATTGGTATGATGTTTAATAAATATTCATGATATCAATGTTTAAAAAAAATAATCAATTTCAAGTATCAATGTTCAACATAATGCCAATGTCCTTTTTATCGAAGTGCTTTATGAGATTGAACATTGATTATTGATTATTGAATATTGATTATTTAATTTTTAATAATTATTTAGTCTTACGATGTATTAAGTGGTATCGCTTACTTCCATTATTTCTTGATTCAAATTACCTGTTTCCGGCGTTCACGGTAAATATCCGTTAATGGTATCGATGTATCTTTGAGTTTTTCAATTTTCAATAATGAAAACCATTCTCATAATTGATGATCATACCGAAATAAGGGAAAACATAGCAGAAATCTTACAACTTGCAGGATATGCCACATTAACAGGAGAGAATGGAAGAAAAGGTATTGAAATAGCTATGAAAGAAAAGCCTTCTCTTATCATCTGCGATATTATGATGCCTGAACTTGACGGCTACGGCG
>CAXTDO010000091.1:0-12068 GCA_964242315.1 uncultured Flavihumibacter sp. | reverse complement strand
GCTATTGGGTAACAGGAAAAATACTGCTATAACAATTAATACGGCCATTACCGACAGAATTATGAAAACGGCCTGCCAGCCAAAAGCTGCCGTAACATATCCGCCGATCGTTGGCGCAATCATGGGTGATGTGCCCAGTACCAGCATCAGCAATGAAAATACCTTAGCGTTTTCATTTACGGGGAACAGGTCGCGAACCATAACAACAGAAGCAACTCCCGCGGAACAGCTTCCGATTGCCTGGATGAATCTTAAAGCAATCAGCATGTTAATAGAGTGTACAAATACGCAGGCTACAGAAGCAACTATATATACGGCCAGTCCGATATATAAGGGCCGCTTCCTGCCAAAGCGGTCCAGGAGCGGGCCATATAATAGTTGTCCGCCTGCGATTCCGATAAAAAAGCTCGACAAAGTAAGAGAAACCTGTGCTGTTGAAGTATGAAGATCCGCAGCAATGGCAGGAAAGCCGGGCAGGTACATATCAATAGAAAAAGGACTTAAAGCCGTTAATGTTCCGAGAATGAGTATAAGCGTAATGTATTGCCTTGAGGTAATTAGTTGGGAATGTTCCATTTTGCAAAAATACCGGAATGTTTTTTTAGACGGGAATTTGAAAAAACTTAATTAAATTTCATTATTAAACTTCTTATCCATCGAATCATCGAAGCCCGATCAGGCAATGTTGTGAGCAAGGGAAGTTCCAGTGTGCTACCATTTAATAATTAACAGCCAACTATATCACTGAACATCAAAATTGAAAACCCGAAACGATCTGAATAAGCGTTATCTTTAATTAACAAATAATCCAGGTGCCAAATTTCAAACTCTTCTATAATAATAAAATTTGGTTGTACGGTTTTGCATTGCCATTATTCTTCCTTTTGTGTACCCTGGGTAGCCTGCCGGTTGATGCACAAACCTGTCCTCCTAATATAGATTTTGAAAATGGAAACTTTAACGGATGGACCTGTTATACCGGTTCGGTAGCTGCTGTTGGCAGCCAAAATGTGATAACTCTGAACGCAACAGGAGGGCCTGTCGGTGACAGGCAGACAATGATTTCCACGGGTGCTGTTAACGGAGTAGACCCTTATGGTGGCTTCCCGGTAAACTGCCCAAATGGTAGTGGACATTCCATCAAATTGGGAAACACTTCGGGTGGTGGCGAAGCAGAGGGCATTTCTTACGAATTTACTATCCCATCCAACAGAAATACTTATACGCTTATTTATAACTATGCCGTAGTATTCCAGGATCCTAATCACCAGCAGAATGAACAACCGCGGATGGAGATAGAAGTTACAAACGTTTCCGACAACGCAGTTATAAGCTGCGCCTCTTTCAGCTTTTTTCCTTATGGTTCTACTCTGCCAGGGTTTATTGTTTCACCCAATCCGGGTGGCACTACTCCCGTGTTGTGTAAAGACTGGACAGCCGTTTCGGTTAATCTGGATGGCAATGCAGGCAAGACCATCCGGCTGTTCTTCAAAACTGCGGATTGTACTTTCAGAAGGCATTTCGGCTATGCTTATATAGATGTTAACTCAGAATGCAGCGGAACATTTGTAGGAGCTACTTATTGTCCTGAAGATACCGCAATTAATGTTGTAGCGCCTTATGGTTATCAGGGTTATACCTGGTACAACAGCAGCTTGACGCAGGTTCTGGGTACTTCACAAATTCTCAATTTTAAACCGCCGCCTCCTGCCGGCACGGTTGTAGGAGTAAAGCTGATACCATATAACGGATATGGTTGTCCCCAGACACTTTTTGCGCAACTGATAGATACGCTGACGGTTGTTTCTCATGCAGGTGATGACACCATCTCCTGCAACCGAAGTCCGGTGCCGATAGGTACTCCTCCCAAGCCTGGCCTTGTTTACAGATGGAGCCCTGCAGCGGGTTTAAGCAATCCGAATATTGCCAATCCTTATGCAAGTCCTGATACAACTACCACCTATGTCGTTACAACAAATCATGATGGCGGCGGGTGTGTTACTACCGATAGCGTGGTGGTGAAAGCAAGTATCATTGATAATTCCATCAAGCTGATTGGCAAGGCTGACTATTGCTCCGGCAAAGGAGACAGTTCCATCTTGCAAGTGCAGCTAACGGATAGCACCCAATGGTTCAGGAACGATATTGCTATAATTGGCGCGAATAAAAACGAGTATAGGGTAACGGAAAGTGGTGTATATTATGCCAGTTTAATTAATAAATCGGGCTGCACTTTAACAACCACAACGCAGAAAATAAGTATTTCTTCCATACCGGTTGCACGCTTTACTGCTCCGGCTGTTGCCAATCAGTGCCTTGTAGGCAACCAGTTTGTATTTAAAAACACCAGCACCAACGATGTTGGTCCGATACAATACAACTGGAACATGGGAGATGGCAATATATTATCA
Source organism: uncultured Flavihumibacter sp. (assembly GCA_964242315.1). GTDB lineage: Bacteria > Bacteroidota > Bacteroidia > Chitinophagales > Chitinophagaceae > JADCRZ01. Next base: position 9,657 of record CAXTDO010000091.1, on the reverse strand, counting down.
GCAAAAGACGTTATCTATAGCTACAAACGAGCCGGTAATTATAAGATAAAGTTGCAGGTAAACAGCAGTTCGGTTTGCGCTGATAGCAGCTTTTATAATGTAACCATCTTTCAGAATGCCATTGCTGATTTTAATGTAACGCCTGTTTGTGTAAATCTGCCTTCAATAATTACCAATAATACTGCCGATACCATAGGTTCTCCCGTGAATTACGTGTGGCAATTGGGTAATGGCCAAACAGCAAACAGCCGTACGCCGCCCGTGCAAACGTATCCGGTTGCAGGCAATTATTCCATTAGTTTATCTGTTAATACCAATCAGTGTCCTACACCTTTCAATACCTTAAAGCGCACGCTTGTTATAGATAAACCGAAGCCTGGAATTATTTATCCGGAAGAATATGCCGTAGTTAATCTGCCCCTTACATTGGAAGCACGTCAGATAGGTACCAGCATTCTATGGAGTCCTGCTATCAGCCTGGATAATGATACCAGTTTTAGTCCTGTATTTAAGGGTGCATCTGAACAACGTTATACGATAGCCATTACAACCAATACGGGCTGTGTAACTACAGATACCCAACAGGTAAAAATTGTAAAGCAGGTAGAAATATACGTTGCCAATGCGTTTACTCCAAATCACGATGGAAACAACGATTATCTTCGTCCGATATTAAGAGGTGTTAAACAGGTTCATTATTTCAAGATATTCAATCGTTGGGGGCAAATCGTATATCAAAGTGCCACAGATAAGCCGGGATGGGATGGCATCTACAAAGGTTCACTTCAAGAATCAGGAGCTTTTGTGTGGATATTTGAAGGACTGGGTTTGGATGGAGTTGTTTATGTAAAGAAGGGAGTAAGTGTGTTGCTAAGGTAGCTGTGCCCAGATCAGACTTATAAAGTAGGCTGTTCAAAACACAGGGTTTATTTTCGTACCGTTTTTGAGTTTTGATGCGAGTTCTGACCTAGCGAAGCTCATTCGCTTCGCTGGTTTTAATTCTCGTGTCTTACACTGGTTTTATGCAAGTTGGGCGTGATGGAAATATAATCAACAGTATTAACCTTCTACATCTGTTACGGCATAGGGAATAATATAGATCATTTGGATTTATACACCTCCTCCTGTTTTGATATAGTTGTGCTTGAAAAGCTACTCTTCCCACAGCTTCATTTGTAAGGAAGAAGCCGGGCTTTCTTCCTGTTTTGTTTTTACTCCCTGATTTATCTTCACTTCAACCAGCTTCCCCTGTATCACATAATGTAGCAGCATTGCTATAACAGGTTTACCGGTGGCTTTTTCGAGCATCTGCTTATAATCATTTAGTTGACTTGCATACCTGCCTGCATATTGGTCATGGTTTGGATTAAGTACCATATCTTCAAAGTGACCAGGAAAGGTTTTGTGATCTATCAATACAAGACCTTTATCTGTTTCAAAAACAAGATCTGCAATACCCGAAGTAATGGTTCCATTTTGAGGAGCGACTTCTATTAGCGGCATTTCCTTATAGATACTTAATATTTTATAGTAACTGATAATATATTTCCAAAAAGCTTCAAAGCTTTGATCAAGTTCCTGCGGCTCTATGTAGCCAATTAGTTGCATACGATCGATCAGTTCTTTAAGCCTTGTGATCCTTACCTGTTTTTGGCTACCTGGTTGCCATGAGGCAAAGCCATGATGAACCATTTGTCCCAGGGTTGCCTGAAGGTGAACTGGCACGTTGTCTAATGACACATATGCACTATTATAATTTTCTACTCTAAGGCGCACACCCGTAGCAATTTTTTTAGCTGCAGAAGGGGCAATAAAACGCTTTGCATGCACAAGGCCCTGCTTCTTTTCTCCCATGTTATAATATATCACCTCTTCATTTTTATTAGAAGCTTCTGCTGGCTTTTCTTCATACTTTGATACTGTCTCCACTGTCACCATAATACCTGAAAGCACGTGCTCTTTTGGAACAGGAGCAGCTACCCTTTTTAATTCCTGAAAGTGATTATTAGAAAATAGTCGAGTAGGATTTGTTCTATCCGGGCTTTCAATATATGCACCACTTGAATTTTTAAAATACGGCAGTACCAGGTATTCTTTGGCTCGTGTTACTGCCACATAAAGCAACCTGTCCTCTTCCAGGCAACACTTTTTACTGGCGCCGAGCTTAAAGTCCAGTGTATCTCTGGATGCTTGTAACTCCTCTCTTACTTTGTCTTTACCTGCAAAAGGCCATGGCAAATAAATAATTTTCTGACCATGTAACAGACTCTGTAATTCTAAATTTTCCGGCTGCAGTACATGCACCTGGTTAAATAGAATCCTAAGATCACATTTGTACATATCCAGCTTTGCAAGTACCACCATCGGCCATTCCAGGCCTTTTGCCTTATGCACAGTCATTACGGTAACAGCATTTTCACCGCCAGACGGTGGAAGTTGCGTACAACTATCCAGGTGTTCGAGAAAACCGCTGAAAGTAGCAGCAACACTGGCAATCATGGATTGCTGTTCGTAAGAAGCAGCTTGCTCAACTACCTTTTGAATGTTGGCCATTCGCTGCTGCTCGTTTCCCCAACGGGCCATGTACATGCTTAGATCTGATAAAGTAACCAGATAGGAGATGCTACTGGCAAGCGGCATATGTGTAAGCAGGTCTCTCTCGGTAATAACCAGATTAACAACAGGAGAATAATCACTCCAGGTCATTAATTTACCACCGGCGTTTAGATAATGCAACCTTTCGCGAATCAACGTTTCAACCCCATCAACAGATTTTTCCAGCAGCATTATGTTTGCTATTGCCAGCTCATCGCCCGGATTTATCAGCAGACGTAAAAGACTCGATATCCAAAGCACCTCTGCCTGATTTTGCAACCCTTCGGCATGGCAGGATACTTCCATACCCTGCGCCTTTAATGCTTTCGTAGCCTTTTCAATAATTGTATTGCTACGAAACAACAACGCCACATCCCCACCCCTGATTGTCCTGTAGCTTTTCGATTTGCGGTCATATACCTGTTTGTTACTTTTCAAGGTTTCCACTACCTTTTTTGCTATGGAAGAAAGATAATTGTCAATTGTAGGGTCTTCATAAAACTGTACAGCAATGGCCGGGTCAGCGTAATCCGGTTCCCTTTCCATACTTTCTGTACAAGGCGAAAGCCTGATGTTATGAGCAGGCATTATGCCATTGAATATTCCACAAAACACTTCATTTGCCGCCTGCACTAATGGTGGACGCGAGCGATAGCTTATCTTCAACGCCTCTATCTTGTTGTCAGTTTGTGCAGCTACGGCTTTTAAGCTGGCATTGAACAACGATGCATCAGAGTCGCGGAAGCCGTAGATCGATTGTTTCGGATCTCCTACCCAGACAGCGTTTTCAATTATAGTGGAGAGTTTTGAAAAGACAGCCAGTTGTACGGGACTTGAATCCTGAAATTCATCTACCATGATAAGTTTGAAAGTACATGCAATTTCACGCCGTACAATTTCACTGTTTTCAAGCATATCAAGCAGTAACAGTTCCTGATCAGAAAAATCAATCAAACCCCTTTGCTGTTTATACTGTTGATAGCTTTCTATCATAGCAAAGCTTACTTCATATACCAGTTCCGTAAGCTCCTGGTATTCGGCCAGGAATTCAGGACTCCGGTGATAGTTACGGCAGTCGAGCATCAGGTTTTTAATCCACGGACTTTTTAGTTCCGTTGTTCGGGTAAGTTTAGTGCCGGCTTTTGCAAACTGTTCCCATTTGATCCTGTACTCACGACCGGATTTTAGTAAAGCAGAAAGTGTGTTAAGTGCTTCTACAGTGTCTTTATCACTAAATGGCACACTTTCTACAGGTATAGGAAAGCTGTCTTGGTGCTGGTTAATAGATTCCAGTAGTGATGCTAAAGTTACATTCGAGTCTGTTAGCAGAAAATCTGATATATACCCAAGGGCCGCTTGCTTTGAACTTACCATGTTCTCCGCATTGAAGTTATAAGCCCGGAGCTTTTCACCTAATGCCTTAACCATCCGGGGCCATCCGGGCTTCAAATCATCCTTACTATTGCTGCCTTCACTGGCATTTTCATAAATGCTAAAACGGCTGCATAAAAAATTAAGCCGTTCAAAACTCTGTGTTGAAATTGAAGCAGCAATAAATTCACTGAAAAAGCCATTAGCTGCGTTTTCATCCATCACCCGGAGGTCGGGACTAAGGCCTTGTTCCAGGGCGTATTTTTCTACCAGATGACTGCAAACGCTGTTGATGGTACCAATTAATGCTGCTGACATTTCAGCCGCTACACCAGCCTTGTTTTCCTGATGCATACGGTTTCTAACCCTTTCCTTTAACTCCTCGGCTGACTTTACAGTAAAAGTGGTTAAAATAACCTGAGAGGGTTTACCACCTTTTTCCAGGAGAAACTTACTGAGTTCTTCACTCAGCTGATATGTTTTGCCCGATCCTGCCCCAGCGTTAAAAAAGGTAATCATGAATTAATAATGTATTTAATAAATGTTACCAAAAAACAGATCGTAATCACTCTCCAACGGAGGCTGCTTTTCCAGCGCTTTGCTTTCCTGAAGCGGAAACAAATTCTTAGCATCCTGGTGGCCATAATAAGCAATCTGATCAAGTGACACATGGTAAGATACTTCTGCCTTGCCCCGATTCAACTCTTTTAACCGGTACTCAAGACTGTTCCCTGCCTTTTTAATTACTGAAGCAGTTGTTATGCCTGCATCTACCTGAATATGACGTATGGAATGTCCTTTAAGCTCCTTTTGAGCCACTTCTTTTCTTATCAGCAACCTCGCCTCATGCAACATATAATACCCGGACTTAACTACATCATTGTCCATAGATGCATATAAGGCAAGCTGAAGGTCCTGGCCCTTCATTAAGCTTTCATGGTAACTGTCACTTTTTGCAGACCACTTCAAATCTATTACCATCTTCTTACCTCCTTTTTCAAGTAGCAAATCAATATATCCTTCTACATGCTGTTCGTTCAGTAAACCACTGGCTTTTGCCTGCGTGCCAACGATTGAAAATCCGTTCAGCTCTATAATGGATTTAAGATTAACTGCGGCATGTAACAGTGCTTTTTCATATTCGTGTAAGAACCGCTTAGACTTGTTTTCAAGAAAAGGCATGCCTTCTTCTACAAGCGTAATCTTTAGTTGATTTTGCACTTGCTCTTCAAACAGTGCATTGTCTTTCCACCAGGATGCCGCTTTATTTTCCTGCCTGAAAACTTTTTGTACCACTGTATCGGCAATCATACCTTTTAATGCGCTTATTCCGGGTATGGTAATACCTGGCTTGTGAAAGAGTTGAAGCTGGTACTGCAGGTACCAGATTGCCGGATGCTGAAACAGCTTCTCCAGCGATGAATAAGACTCGGTTTCTCTTTTATAGGTGCCTTTTGGCACTTTCAGTACGTCTACAGGCTTTGGTAGTGCTATAGCGCCATAGGATGAAGTAAGCTGCTTTTCCGGTTTCCATGGAATACGGTTAAGCAAGTTGGTAATGGTAGTAGTAACAGGTTTTAAATTAATAAGCTGGTTCCATTCGTCCAGGCAGTAAGGCTTGCCGGCAATAGCTCCATTTACTTTCGCCGTCACTCCAATAACCAGTCTTTTTGATGCAAGCATTACCATACGTGTTACGCCTTGCTGATAGCTCTTATAATAATGGCTTTCATCAGGCAATGGTAAACCTTGAGAAATAAAGAAATCTTTCTCTTCCTGGTACCAGTATTTTGACAGGCAATCTTTCCCTTCAATTCTTGTAGCGTTCATCCAAAGTATTTCTTTTGATTTATGCCAAACAGCGCCGGGAGCAGGCACTATATCACCGGATCTTGCTTCCGCCTCTCTGATAACAGAAGGTACATCCCGGAACAGTTGACTTTGCAGGCGTTCAAACTTTGCTTCCGATATATACGCACCTTCATTTTTAAGCGAATTAATCAAATGCTGGCATAATGAACCAAGATTTACCAGTTGATCCTGATAAGAACCTTTACCGGGAACTTCCTCCGGTATATTGAGCGCCCAGGTTTCAAGGGTTTGATATATCTCTATTAAAAAAGATGTGTCGAAGGGATCTTTCAAATAGCGCGTGTTTTGCAGCCAAAACTTTACACCTCTCGTTCTTGGCCTCTCTCTATAAGTTCCTTTGATGCCATCCAGATATTTTTCTATTTCGTCGTTCCAATGCTGGTTTCCTATTCCCGGTTTCTCAGAAAATGCTTCCATGAGTTTCGATGCCAGCTTTTTACTGAAAGGAGTAAAAGGAGAAGAAAGGAAAGCAAGTATTTGCGAGCTTCTTACCGGCTGAAGAAACATGGCAGTAGCTAAAAAGAATACCTGAGATACCTGCGCATTGCCTGCCGCCGTATACCATTGACATACCGGCCTGCCGTGTGAATGATGGAATCCATTAAGAAGTCCATTATCTGTATTTACGATAAGAGGATTCCAACCACTGCCCTGCTGAATAGCGAATATTGCGTTTGCTGCATCCAGGTCGTTGCAGAAGTGAAGGATGTTAAGGGTGCCATCATTCATGAAAGGTGGTGCATCGCTGGCTTTCACTTTTCCGCTTATCACGCGCTGCAGCTTGCCAAGATCGGTATCACGTGATGCCTGAGCAGTAATGGATAGGTTTTTAACTTCACAGAAGGGTGCAAGGTTGGAAAATAGTTGTTGATAAAGAAACGGGAAACTCTCAAGTGAATCAATTAAACAAATAGTCATTTCCGGAAGGCAGGCTCCATGCTTAAGCGCATCAAAGATTTTAATTAAGCGCTGTGCAGTATTACTACCGGTATGTTGAAAAATCTCTTTAAGGTCAAAGACCATTTTCATGCGGCCGGGCAATTTACTTGAATGATCTGCCTGCCAGCCTGCAAGTTGCCAGCTATCCCAAAGATGTAACAATCTTTTTGTCACGCTGAGCGGATCAGCTTTATACGCTTTATAATATAGAAACGTAGCGTCTATCACCCTGTCAAGGTCGCTCTTTAACTGAATGATCCTTTCCTGATCGTTTAGATAGACAGCGGAAAGTCCCAGGTATAGTTCAATTATTTCTAATATCCGCTCCGGACCAGTTACCGCCATGCCGGCATAAGATCCTTTAACAGCGTTTATCTCGTGATATACAGGACCGTCGCCTTGCAGTCCGCAGTATAGCGTTAGTTTCTCCATGTTCTAATATAACTGAAATAATTGCAAGGTAGTTGATTATATAAATTGATTTTCTTTATTCGGATGCAGTCAGCAATTGCTTTTCATCGGCGATAACGCTGATCGAAAATTGATCTATTAACCCCATAAGATATAAGAATATTTGAACGATTTAGTCAGTTCATTAAAACAAAAAACTCCTTAATATAAACGTATTAAGAGGTGTTGATTTAAGATGCCGTGGTGTAGAGCTGGGGAAAGTCGAACTACGAATATAATATTTTGAATTACAACAAATTAAGTACATGATTAATTTACTTCCAGCTAATTTGCACCCTCATCTATGGAGATATCCGTTTGAATACAAAACACACTAAGATAAACTCACGGTTTTGAGTATGCCAGATGCTTAACCTTGCTATAATCTCATTTCTATTGCAAAGATCCGATATAAATTTATGAGGCATCAGTTACATTATAGATTTTAAGATTTCTTCATATAAATATTATAGCATTTAAAGCACATAAGTTACCCGGCAGCGACAAACAGGTCTTGAATCTTAAGTCGTATTTCGTTGTACTGAACATTGGCATTTAGATTCGAATACCGTGAAACCACTGTGTCTAAAAATTTTCTTCTTGTTAGTTTCATGGTTGACCAAATTGTCTTTTTATTAAGCTCAAACAATTAAAAGCATGGAAATAGTTACCTTATTCCCTATCGGGCACCGGGATGCAGAGCAAATTCTTATAAGGTGTGCCAATGTCAAATCCTTAAATGACGCTATAAAAAAATCATGGAACAAAATGGAGCCAAACTCATAAATCATGTTACCTGCCCTTAGATGAGGAATGCTATCACCCTATCATCATGCTTTGCATCGACTCGCCACAATAAATACTGAAAAACGGAAGAAGTATTTATTAAAAAAAAAGATGTAAAGCAGCAAGATGTTCCAAAAGAGACCGTTGTTTCACCCAGTTTAGATACAGCACCCACAGTTGCCCCCTTATCCATTCCAATGCCACCCCAGCCCTCCGTTGCTTACCGGTTAAGCTATGAGAATTTACAAAGTATCAATCTGACAGTTAAGCAACTAACTCTGGTTCCTGGTAATTTGCGCAGAAAGCTTAAGCACAGAGAATATTCAACGTTATCTTTTGAAGTGCCTTAAAGATGGTCTTAAGGAAAACACCTTACATAGTCGCATCAACGCATTAAAGTTTTATTATGAACAGGTTTTGAGAAGAGACAAATTTTTTGTTGAAATACCCAGCCCAAGAAAGCGCAGCAGCTTCCTAACGTATTAGTTGAAAATGAGATTACCCGGCGTTTTCAACGCTGTTACTAATCGAAAACATAAAGCCATTCTTTTTATGGCATATAGCGCCGGGCTGCGGGTAAGTGAAGTTATAAACATGAAATTGAAAGATATTGATAGTGATCGGATGCAAATTTTTGTAGAGCGTTCAAAAGGGGAAAAAGACAGGTATGTTAATCTTAGTCCGGTATTGTTAGACGTTTTACGGAAATACATCCAACTTTCCAATCCAAAACCTACCACCTATCTTTTTGAGGGACAGACTCCAGGAAGTATGTACAGTACAAGGTCAGCTCAAAGTATCTTTCATATGGCACGAAAGGCAGCAGGTATTAGGAAGGACGTCAGTTTCCATAGTCTTAGACATTCCTTCCACATCCTGGAAAAAGGAATCGATATCAGTTATATAAAAGACATTTTAGGTCATTTTAATATCAAAACAACGGAGCACTATCTGCATGTAAAACGAGACCTGCTTATAAACATCATCAGTCCCCTGGATGACATTGGGAAGAAGGGTAACATCGAGTGGTAGTGATGGGGTTTCTTTATAAAACAAACCGAAATGAAGCAATACATTTAAAATTCCCAAATGGTCTTTATTACCAGGTAAGAAAAATGATTAAATACCTGTTTAAACTATTTAATGGCTTAATTACAGGTCTGATAAAAGTACTCATCCTTTCATAACCTCTCAAGATTAATCACTACTTGCTTGTATATTATGTACAAAACGACGTATTTTGTAGAACGTTGAATTAATGACATCCTGTTATGAAATAGTCAACAAAACCGCTTAACCTTATCCATTTACATCTGAGACGGTTATAAGTCCGTCAATAAATTTATTGGGACTTAGGGTAGCGTTGCTATAATAAATATTGTTCGTACCAAGACATCCCTGGAACAATAAACAGATCAATTTACAAAGTATGTAATAGAATAAATGAGTGATTGTCTTGTACCATTTTGAATATTGTCCATGAGTTTCGAATTGTATTGGCGAAGCCAACAATTTTTAAATACGTAGAACCAATCGCTGATTATCAACAACATTTTTTTTTACGCATTCACATTATACCGCTAATACTGACGTTGAACCAACATGCCTATCCGGCATGAGTTCGGGAGATCGATTATCTTAGAG
>CAXTDO010000090.1:0-12099 GCA_964242315.1 uncultured Flavihumibacter sp. | reverse complement strand
TTTAAGGCGCTGAAGTTCCTGGATGCCACGCAGGTAGCCCTATCCAATTACCTGCTCCCTTTTCTGGGTCTCCCCATCGCGGACATCTGGCTGGGTGAAAGGTTGGACAACCAGGCCATTGCCGGTGGATTGCTGGTGTTATTCTCCACATTGATTTTAACCATCGTTGATAACAGAACAAACAAAAAAGCACTGGCTCTTTAAACGGATGGATGAGACTAACAATTCAATGTTGCTGACTTTAAACAAATATTCAATATTCAACTATCAATGTTCAATAAAGCGATTTCGGTAAAAATAGTATTGAATTCTATTGAACATTGATAGTTGAATATTTTCTTAAAGTCCACTACATTGATTAACAATCGAAGATCTACGTATTTTCAATAATAAAATGATGGCCGAAAACTTCCAAATAATCAGTCCATTAAACGGCGACATGCTGCACGCGGAAGACGGCGTTATGAATAACGGCTGCTTGCTGTATCAGGTACGTATAGCTGCACCTGAGCAATCATGCATTACCGTGAACGGCATCACGGCAACTTATGCAGACGGCGTTTTCATGGCTACCATCTCCCTTATGCAATATAAAAATCTTATTGAAGTGAAAGATGAGTGCTCCGGCAGCACAAGAGCTGTTACCGTGTTCCGGCTCACCAACTTTGCAGGCAAATACAGGCTTTCCATTGACGATAACATCTGGTTCCTGCAGGATATTCATCATAACGAACACCGCTACACGTCAATCTTCGACAACCCTTATCTTGGATTTTTAAAAACGTTGCATGACACGTATGGCACTAAAGTGCACTTCAATCTTTTTTACCAGACAGATGGTTTCAACCTTTCGCAATTAAGTGACCGGTACAGCACAGAATGGAAAGCTCATGCCGGCTGGATACGCCTGAGCTTTCATGCCCTGCAGGAAAAACCGGATAAGCCTTATCAGAAAGCGGGTTATGATGTAGTAAAACATGACTGTAAAATGGTTCTGAAAGAGATTCACCGGTTTGCCGGTGAAGCATTAACCGGCCCGGTAACTACGCTTCATTGGGGCGAAGCAACCGTAGAAGGTTCAAGGGCTTTAAGAGATGCCGGCTATCGCGGACAACTGGGCTATTTTAACGTTGATGACGACCTGCCGGCAGTATCTTATTATCTTGACGTCGACAAAAGAAGGCATCTCAAAAAACGTTTCATCTGGAAAGACCTTGAAGAAGATATCGTCTTCATCAGAAGCAGCATTGTACTTGATAAAAAAGAATTATCAGCAATCGTTCCTTTCCTGAATCAGTATCAAACCGCATCGCATAAACCGCCTTATGCAGACCTATTAATCCACGAGCAATATTATTATCCTTTTTACGAAGCATACCAACCTGATTATTGTGATAAGATACGAACTGCCGTTAGGTGGGCTACAGATAACGGTTATATCCCGGCGTTTTTGGGTGACTGCATTTTTGAGTGAGGTGAGGCGTCATTAAGCAGTTACGCTTCGAATTGTATTTTGAGCAAAATAAAATGTAATGGTTACATCATATTTTACTTAACACTAGTGTTAAGTAAACCGTAAAACGACGTGATACATATCAGCCGTACGACCAGTTCTTTTAACCACAAAGGGCACAAAGGAGGAAACACAAAGGACACAAAGCCTCTCATTGTGGCCTTTGTGTTTCCTCCTTTGTGCCCTTTGTGGTTAAAAAACACTTACAATCCAATGCGTCAATTCATACTTAACTTAACACTAGTTAAACTCTTAAATAACAAACACACTATCAAGCATGCACAAAGCCATCAAAGCCTGGTCAATGTTATTATTCTGCAACCTGATCTGGTCATTCCATTTTACCTGTATCAAGCTTACGCAGGATCAGGTGGGTCCGTATTTTACCGTATGGGCGCCTATGTTGCTGGCGACATTATTTCTGATTCCTTTTGTAGTGAGGGATTTTAAAAAGGGTGGTAAACGACTGAAAGATGTGTTTGTTTTCGTTCAACTGGCGGCACTCGGCGCTTTCCCGTCTCAGGTGCTGATGACCTGGGGCACGCAATATTCTCTTGCAAGCAATGCGGCTATCATTGTACTGGCGCTGCCGGTTGTTACTGCTGTTTTTGCCTTTTTTATATTGCGGGAAAAAATGACGCCGGTACGCTGGCTGAGTTTTATCATCGCCATCATTGGCGTGTTACTTTGTTCCACCAATGATATCAAACATATGGATATGAGTTCTAAGTATGTGCTGGGCAACCTGTTGATTTTTCTGGCTATCCTTGGAAATGCTTATTACAATGTTGGCTGTAAAAAAATTTCGGGTAAATACACTGAAATGGAAATGGTGTTCTATACTTACTTTGTGCTGGTAATTCTATTAACTCCGCTGGTGTTATATTATGAGCCTGGTATGTTTGCAAAGATCCCTTCGTTTACTACCGAAACATGGATCGGCATGGCATCGCTTACAATTTTTCACAACTTCCTCTCTATGCTTATTTTCTTCAGAGCGCTGAAATACCTGGATGCTACGCAGGTAGCGCTGTCTAATTACCTGATTACTTTGCTGGGGTTGCCTATTGCTGCTATCTGGCTGGGTGAAAGACTGAATGATCAGGCTATTGCAGGCGGCCTGCTGGTATTGGTTTCTACGCTGCTCTTAACCATTCTCGACAATAAAAAGAACAGGAAAGAATTGGCAACAGTTTAAGCAGATTGAATTTTGTTAAAAAAGTACATAACTTAAATAGAAAATCGAACATTTAACCGTACGTAACACAATAGTTTTGAACCGGGTACAATACAGTGAAGATGTTCACCGGTTGCTTCCGTTACTTAGCTGCCATTGCCGGCAGCATGGTTAAATTGTTAAACGAATATTCATATGACTGCATTACACAAAGCACTGTCTGGAATAGTACCCATCATACCTACTCCATTCCTTGAAGATGAAATGATTGACGAAACGGCTTTACGAAACCTGATTGATTTTGCCATTAGTACCGGCGTGTCTGCCGTATGCCTGCCGGCTTATGCCAGCGAGTTCTATAAGTTAACAGATGAGGAAAAATTACAGGTGGTACGTATAGCGGTGGAACAGTCAGCCGGACGAATACAAATTGTAGGTCAATCTAACCATGCCTCTTTAAAAGTAGCTATCGGGCTGGCACAGGCCAATGTAAAGGCCGGCGCCGATTGTATTTCACTGGCCGTACCGAGGTTATTTGGCTTGCCCGATTCCTCCTTAAAAGAATACCTTACTGCCTTTCTTCAATCTATACCTGATACACCGGTATTAATACAGGACTTCAATCCCGGCGGAGCCTCTCTCAGTTCAGACTTCATCAAAAACCTGATGGAAGCAAATGCGAATTTTAAATACCTCAAACTGGAGGAACCGCTTTGCGCACCAAAGTTTGAAGATATCATCCAGAAAACCGGTAGGAATATAGGATTGTTTGAAGGCTGGGGAGGACTGTACATGCTTGAATTGGTTCCACTCGGTATTGCGGGTGTAATGCCGGGACTGGGCGTCTCCGATATTTTGCAAAAAGCTTTTTTACTTAGAAAAAAAGGAGAACATGATAAAGCTTTCAGCATCTTTGAAAAAGTGATGCCGCAGATATTTTTTTCATTACAGAATATGGAGTTATTCCACTATGCGGAAAAAGAATTGCTGATAGCACGGGGAGTGCTTACCAACAGTTATTCCCGCAAAGCTGCTTATATTCCGGATCCTTCTTCGGTAAACTATATCAGGGAACTTAACCAGCGGATACTGAAATTATTGAAAGAAGAACAGTTGGCCTGAAGTGAATATTAAGTTCAACATTTTGTACGATAAACACTACTATGATGCATGATTTTAACAACCGTGTTGCCGTTGTTACCGGAGCCGCTTCCGGTCTTGGTATGGCCATAGCCCACCATTTGCTGAAAGAAGGAGCAAAGGTTGCCATAATGGATATAAAGGCTAACGTGTTGGAGGCAGAATTTAAGAAGTACAACCAACAGGCTTACATAGTAGCCATCGATGTTACCGATCAATCGCTGGTGGAAAAATCGATGCAATTGCTGATCGTGCATTTTGGTAAAATAGATATCCTGGTAAACTGCGTAGGTATAACGGGCGTTACCAATATTCAAAGCCACGAAGTAGATAGTAACGACCTGCATAAAGTGTTTGAAGTTAATTTTATGAGCAGCTTTTATACCTCTAAAGCGGTGCTCCCGCACATGGTACTAAATCATTATGGCCGTATCCTTCATATTGCCTCTATTGCAGGCAAGGAAGGAAATGCGGGCATGCTGGCTTACTCTACCTCCAAGGCGGCAGTAATATGCATGGCTAAAGTGCAGGGCAGTGAATATGCGGAACATGGAATAACAGTAAATGCTCTTGCGCCGGCAGTAATACGAACGCCGCTGGTAGATGCTCTGCCCGATGCGCAGGTTAAATACATGACAGATAAAATTCCCATGAAACGGTGCGGCACGCTGGAAGAAGTGGCCGGCATTGTAGCTTACATCGTGTCGGCAGAAAACAGCTTTACCACAGGCTTCACTTTTGATCTTTCGGGTGGCAGGGCTACTTACTAAAAGTTAATGAACGTGTTATTTGTCAGCCATTCGGATTTACAAGGTTAGCTACTGACATTTAGATGGCAGTAGATAAAAAACGGCATTTATACTCTTTTGGAATAATACCGGTATTCTTCTTAAAATGCCTGTAAAAATTGGATTGGTTTTCAAAGCCACTCTGGTAACAAATTTCGGATATGGTATAATTTTTTTCCATCAGCAGCCGGCATGCATGACTGATCCTGATTTCTGTGATATATTGAGAGAATGTTTTACGCGTATGGTGCTTGAAGTAACGCGAAAATGACGCAATGCTCATGTTGAGTTTTTCCGCGATCTGTTCAATATAGATCTCCTGTTTGAAGTTTTGCATGATGAACTGGAACACCATGTCTATGCGGTCGGTATCTGTACTGTTCCTGGCAGTGAATCCTTTCGAAAGTACGGGTACTAATTCTTTGCAGGTTGACAGGTAAACAAGGATCTCCAATAAAATCATCAGCCGGCTGGTAGGGTTACCATTATCCATTTCAGACATCTTATTCCTTACATAGTGATTGGCTTTACCTACGATCTCCATGCACAAAGATGATTTAACCATCAGTCGCTTTACCAGCTTCATTTCAGGAAGCTCAAAAAAATCCCTCCCAAGAAAATCTTCCGTAAAATGAATGAACCGCGATCTGGCAACCAGGTTTAATTTTTTATAGTAATCTTCATGATTCCTGTATAAATGCGGGATGTTTGGGCCAATGAGCACAAGGTTACCGTCTTCAAAAAAACTTACTTTATCACCTATGAACCGCGTTCCTTCGGCATTGTCTATAAGCACCAGTTCATATTCTTTATGAAAATGCCAGGGTTTGTCGAAATACTCACATTCCCAGTTTTTATATATAAAAGAAATATCGGGTGATAATGGCAGTTTATGTAACTGAGGCCTCATATCTTGCAATTATTCAGGATTAATTGTTCAATATACAGATAATTTGTGAATTAAATTACCTACAGGTAGCAGTTAGCCTGTAAGTTTTTTTAAACACAGAGGACGCAGAGGGAGGAAACACAGAGAGCCACAGAGGATTAGCTCTGCGCTCTCTGTGGCCCCCCCTCTGTGTTCAAAAAAATATCCGAATGGTTGTCGCGATTAATATAACCCAGGTTCAACTACCCGCCACTGCATAAATTTTAACGCCTTCCAGATTGACCTGTATCGTTAAAAACTTTTTTGTAGCTGCAACGATATCAACCCGTCTTTTTACTTCCTTCAACTCAGGGCTCATCACCAGCAATCCTTCTATGTTTACTTTACTGCTATCGATCTCATAAATAAGATTGTTTCCGGAATTTAAAGTATCAATATCCACTAAAATAGGAATATCAGAAAGATCTTTTAATGTTGCATGAGGAACTGCCAGCAGCGCCGTATTCATAAAATGTATCACAGGCTTTTCATTATAAAATCTTATTCGTGCTACCCACCCTTTATCACCTTTTACCTGTTTCAGAACGGGAGTACATTTGCCTGTTGCGATAAGTTTTTGCAAAGCATTACCTGAAACAGCGGACGCCGTCAACAGCAGGTTCGTGTATTTATTTTTTAAGAGCTCTGTTGATAAAGGAACCTTACGTACCAACCCTTTCTCGTTATGTGTACCGAATGGAAACGCTATCCAGGCGATGCCACCATTTGAAAGATAGTATAGGATGGCTTCATACTGTTTATCTGATATACATGCCACCCCGTCCAGAATCAGCGGCGTATGCTCTTTCATTAACTCATCTTTGTTGCCCAGCTCTGCAGAACGCACAAAACGGTAACCCATATTGTTTTCCACCAATTGTTTTGACCAAGCTTTAACCCTGTCCCAATGCTCTCTGCCGTTTGTATCCTTCCATCCGTTTTGTTTGCAATAGCTGTTGTTTACCAACCGTACTTCTGCAAGGTCTTTTCCTTCCCGGTAGTTCAGACGACTGTTTGTTATTTCCCAGTTGTTGGTGCTGCTGATCACATCTTCCATTTCCATTGCATCTGCCGGGTCTTCTTCAAGCCGGTAATTTAAGGTACTGCTCCAGTTAGAGACGCCCCAGAAGCGACTCAGCGCCCAGCCGAAATAGGCTCCCTTTTCATAGATGGTATAGCTCAGCGCCATTGCCGGGGCATTGCCTGTTTGTTGTGCAATGTCTTTCTGGTGCAGGGCTTCTGCGTCCATCTCCATCCAGTTAATATTTTTTACATTGGTACCTACATTTTCCAATACAAAAAAATCAAGCAATGGTGCCATCTTTTCCAGGTCTAACGACAGCGCATTTAATACTACCGGGCCCGTGTTGGAGCAACAGGTCATCAGGGGTTTTGCACCTATTGTATTTTTTATCATCCTGAGATGATCTGCAATACAATCCGTTTTCATTGTCAGCCAGTTTTTAAAAACAGGATTTTCATAATTGCCCCACTCCAATACTTTCCTGGAAGTATCACCCCAAAAAGACGGCTCGCCAAAAGGAGGTATATCGTTACCATAGTCATGTTTAAACCGTTCCCTGCAGTGAATACAGCCACAAGTAGTGAGTGCGGCGTAATTGCACATATCATCTACCATGATACCGTCAAAGGACACTTCTTTCATCAACCTCGTTAAATATTTTTGATGCATGTCCAGAAAGGCGGGATTGTTATGGCAAAAGGTGTTTAACTGATATTGCGGTGCATAACCCTTACTACCATCGCGAATATCAATTTCGCAGATATCGTTAAAGAAATGACCTTCGTATTGAGCATACTTTGCAGCAATGGCATCATGATATAGTAACACATGGTGACGCTGGAATTTGTTCATCTTCTTTAACTCCGATTCGTCTTTTGGCCGTGCGATGTGATTACAGGAATAATGCTCAATAAACTTTATGTTATTCTGATGAAGCTCCCCGCATACATTATTGTAGTAGCCATGCAACTGCCCGAAATAGTTGGAGAAATCAAAGCGGATATGGAACCCGAAATTGATGGCAGTATCTATTCCGGCTTTTGCAAAACCGGCTGCTCTTTTTTTTATATTATCAATGATTTTCTTTTGGGGCCATTGCAGGTCCTCTAATGTGGTCCACCAGCTTGCCACGCGGTCGGGAGTAAACGTCGGCGAAGGCGCCTGGTCGTTATTTGTTAAGCCGCCTCTTTTTAAAGCATACCCAGCGGAAACTTTCGGAAAAAGATTTTCAACACCGATCCCTGCTGCTGTCAGGGTAGTTAATTTTAAAAAGTTCCTGCGATTGTGGTTTTTCAACATCTTTAATTGTTTTAAGTCATATGCTGCTTTCGTTGTGAGTATCAAATGTCACTTATCTTGAAACAGTCAGCATTGCGGCGCCTCTTATCATTGGCACAATCACTTCTATATTCGAATGGTTTCTTCTGAACTTCACAGCAACTGCATCCGGCGAACCTGGAAGGTACACCCGGTATTTAAAGTTATTCTTTAAGAACTCAGCATCATTTAAAACAACCGTAACGGTGTTTTCGTTGCTGTATACAAGCGGTATGGAATAGCCTTTCTTTGTTTTGAATAAATTAACCTTTGCTTTGTTATCCTTTACATAAATAACGCCTGTTTTCAGCACCCAGCTTTTTTCCTTTAACTGGTTCATAAGCGGACCATAGTCGAGATACAATTTATCTACAGCGCTATCAGGCAGTAATGCATGATCATTTCCCGGAAACGGGCACATCGGAAACACGCCCATGTATAAATACTTCTGAAAAAAATTATCACCACCATCTGCTTCAATAACCTCCTTGCCGGGCGTCCATCCTAAAGCCGGCTTGTTAATGGTAAGAAAAGCGGTGGTATTTAGCGGACTTGTCGCATGGGTAAATTCATCAAGTATACCATCAGCGTGTTTTAAAAGATCAATTCGTTTATAATGATTGTTCACTAAAATAAATTTGCCGGCATGGTGCATAAGAGGGCCTAATCTGCCCATTAAATCTTTCCAGGATGTTACCAGAGAACGGACCGGTTTATTATCAAACCAGGTAATATGGTCATCGGCCTTGTCATTAAAAAAACGCAGCCAGTCGAGCCGGTCTATACATATTCCGAATGAGTTTGGTATTTCTCTGATGTGCCTCGACGCCTGCTTTATTAAAAACTGTTGATAGGCAGAATCGCCGCAATCTACTGCCACTGCATCTTTCCAACTATAATAAGGTCCGCCATGAACTGTTTTACTATCCAGTTTGCTGGTGATACTTACATTATTAGCAACATTCAGCAATGCATCCGGGAAATTTTTCATTAAATAATTGCTGCAGTCTTTCCAGAGATTATTGCTATCAGCTATCTGTAACGGTGGAGCGGGGTATTTAAAACCGGTACCGAATTCGGTTACGTTAAAATAATTTAATACATAAAATCCCTGTTGTCTGATCCGCTTTGCGTAATCATCCATCTGCTTTATTGAAATACTTCCCCCACCCAATCTTGTCCATTGATCTTCACGTTTCAAAGGAGGTAAAAACATACCCATGTAAGGAAAATCAAAGCTCGCCTGCCAGTTAACGGTAAAGGCCATCCGCTTCATTTTGCCGGCATCAAAATTATCAAAGAAATTTGAGTAGGCAGCCGTGCCACCTAATACGGAAGCCGCAGGATTTTTCGGATTAACATAACCCGGATATTGACCAGCGAACCAGTTCAGCACACTGCGCCAGTCGCTTTTATGCGCTACGAGGTCCAGCGAAAATGTAATCTTTTTGTTGTTGGTTACCCTGTTAAAAAGACGCTCGAACTGTATGGTTCCATCATAATCCGTTTTCATCAACAGGTTGATGATATTATCTTCCGGTGATAGAAAAACGGAAAAGCCGACATCCGGTTTTTCCAGTACAGATGCAAACGGTATGGCAAAAAGATTTCCCTGGAAGGGAATGAAGCCGGCTTTTACATCCTGATAATCAAATGGCGGAGCACCATAATACAAGGTATGCTTAGAAAACGGCAACGGCACCAGGGGATCTAACCAGCCCTTTGCTGAATTATTTTTATAGGGTGATAAGGAAGTAACAAGTTGAGGATCGCAGTTAGCCGAATCAAACTGAGGTTCGCCCCAGCTTGTCCAGAACCTTGTTTCATTGTTCACCGGGTATTTAACAACTGTTCTTATAGCGGAAGACCACGATGAACCATTTCCTGTAATCTCCAGGTTCCAACGAATACTTGTAGCGGTAGCACTAAATGTTTCAGACAGCTTACAGGATTGTTGCAGTGAATCTGAATACAGCTCATGCTCAAACCTTATTGATTGTTTATTGGGTAACAGTATTGCAATATCTCTTTTACTTGTGAAACTTTCTATTTCGGTATAAGCGGTCACCGCTTTGTGTACGGCAGTTTTGTTAATGGTTATGCCGGTGATCGTACCTGTTTTACTTATTTCTGCCGTTATGTCTTTTGATCGAAGCGTATATTGATTTCCTGCGGCTGACAAACGAGCCGGCAACCAAAGAAAAAAAGTATAAAAAATAACAGGAAGGATTTTGTTCATTATCTACTTTGTTAAGGAACTTCAGCCATGTACTTCTTATTATTAAAATTAAAAAAGAAAGCAGCAAAGAAGTTATGATTATCTCTCTTATCTGTATACTTTTTCTACAAGAGGAGATGTCTAAACTGTGATTTAGCTGATTAAATGAAGTACTATGATATAGATAATCATAGATCATTATTTAATCAGCTAAATCACAGTTCAGACATCTCCTCCGTGGTTAAAACACTTACAAGATTAGCTACTACAATAAAGTGTGTCATATCATACTTAACTTAACATTAGTGGTGCCTCCGGTTGTCATGGAAATATCGATAGGTCTGTTCGTCTTGTATGCACCGCCTGTGAAATCGGGTACATTAATAGAGTTAGACCGGTTGGCTACAGACCATACACTCAATGGAGAAATGGAACTCCATAAAGCGGCATCATACACATCCTGCTCAAGCGGCAAGCCATTTCTAAGACAATCAATCGTTCTCCAATCCATAATAAAGTCCATTCCGCCATGGCCGCCTACCTGTTTGGCCAGCTCTCCGATTTTTTTGATGATAGTTGGTGCATATTTTTCTTCCAGTGCTTTATATTCCTCTGCCTTTAACCATTCATCACCCCTTGCATAACGTGCCGGTTCCGGATATTTTTGACCGATGCCTTTGGTTCCGGTTATCAATTGATTACGGGAATATGGCCTGGGTGCGGTTACATTAAACTGCAGCATGATGGTTTTGCCCTTCTGAGTACGTATAGTGGATGTATTCATAGAGCCGTTGTAAGGCTTGCCAACAAATGGTTTGTAAAATGAATCCTTTACCGCATATTCTTTTGCAAGATCACCCAGGATAAAATCGCTGGAGGAAACGGATACGAGGTAATCCATCTTATCACCCCTGTTAATATTCATTACCTGGCAAAGAGGTCCCAGTCCATGGGTCGGATAAAGGTTGCCCACTCTTTTATACGACTCGATGAGTTCCCACATCTGGTAAAAGTGTTGCTGAGAAAACATCAGTTCCTGCAGGTTATGAAGGTAGCCGCCTTCGCAATGAATGATCTCTCCGAAAAATCCCTGTTGGGCCATATTGAGTGTCAGCAGTTCTGAAAAATCATAACAACAATTCTCTACCATCATACAATGCTTACGTGTGCGCTCCGATGTTTCAACCAACTGCCAGCATTCTTCCAAAGTTTTTGCTGCCGGCACTTCTACGCAAACATGTTTATTATGTTCCATCGAAAAAACTGCCATGGGGGTATGCAGTGCCCAGGGCGTTAGAATGTAAATAAGATCAAGATCGCCACGTTCACATAATTTTTTCCAGGCTTCCGGATGGCCGTTGTATAATTCGGGTTGATGTCCTGAAGCTTCCGCCATTTTTTTTGCAGCGTCGGTTTTTTCAGGGCGAAGATCACAGAGCGCTTTTATTTCCACGCCTTCTATTTTTATAAGTCTTTCCACCGCACCCGATCCCCGGTTGCCAAGGCCCACCAAACCAACTCTTACCACCTCCAGCTTTGGTGCAGCATAGCCACACATGTTGAAATGTTGAGCCTGCTTTCTGTCTGCCTGTTGTTTAATTGCAAGCAGGTCATCCGGGGTATTCGCATAGGCCTGCATCATACCTGAAACTAACAGTCCGGCGCCTGCAAAGCCGGTATGTTTTATAAAATCCCTGCGGTTGGTAGTCATAGATTTGCGGTTTTTTAATCTGCTGGCAGCTGATAGCAATTATACAACATTCATTCATTGCGATGTAATAATTATAGATTTAAGTTAACAAAAAATGATTTATAGAATGGTGAAATCATTTTATTTAATCCGGCTGACAGTAAAAGGGTATTGCTGTTTTCTGAATATTTATTACAGGGAGATTTGAAATAAAGGAAAGGAGGTCTGAAC
This sequence comes from uncultured Flavihumibacter sp., assembly GCA_964242315.1. Classification (GTDB taxonomy): domain Bacteria; phylum Bacteroidota; class Bacteroidia; order Chitinophagales; family Chitinophagaceae; genus JADCRZ01. The sequence goes on along the minus strand of CAXTDO010000090.1, from coordinate 73 downwards.
CCTGATTTATTTGATTAAAGGATTATCCTGATTTTACAAAAATCAAACAAAAATTCATTGCAAATTATTACAG
>CAXTDO010000089.1:0-12164 GCA_964242315.1 uncultured Flavihumibacter sp. | reverse complement strand
ATTTATGGTTTTACGATGTGTTACAGGGAAACAAAGAAGCCGGAGTTCCTCGATTATGCACAGCAGGTTGCCTATGTTTATTTAAACAGGCTGCCTGATGACCAGATACCCTACTGGGATTTCAGCGCCCCCGGCATCCCCAACGCGCCAAGAGATGCATCAGCCGCAGCGATAACAGCATCTGCGCTGCTGGAATTGTCAACGTTTGTAGCAGATAAGTCAAAAGCGGAGAGTTACCGTTCCAAAGCAGAGCAAATGCTTGCGTTGCTCTCCTCCGATGCTTATCAAAGCCGCACCATCAATCCTGCATTCCTGTTGCACAGCACCGGCAATGAGCCACAGGGTACCGAGATAGATGCTTCGATTATCTACGCTGACTATTATTACCTTGAAGCGTTACTGCGGGCGAAGAAATTAAACGAAGGAAAGCTTTTGAATGCTGTATTTTAAATTGTTTAAACTGTGATTTAGGTGATTAAATGATTGACTATGATTATTCTCAGGGCGTACAGGCGATCATGCCGGGGCAACTATTATAGTACAAACTTTTTGTTCATAAAATATCTGGCTACGTGAAGAAATTACTTATCATATTACTTCTTGCATGGTCTGTTTCAAACGCTCAACCTATACCTGTAGGTACGGTATTGCCAACCCGTCAGACCGCTGTTCACGATCCGGTAATGATAAAACAAAAAGATACCTGGTACCTTTTCTGCACCGGTAACGGAATCAATGTATGGTCATCTAAGGATCTGCAAAACTGGCGAAAAGAAAAGCAGGTCTTCAGCAAACCGCCTGAATGGGCGGTTAAAGCAATACCGGGTTTCAAAGGCTCGATATGGGCTCCCGATATCAGTTATTATAATGGGAAGTATTACCTGTTTTATGCCGTATCAGCTTTTGGCAAGAACACTTCCTGCATCGGAGTAGCTGTAAATAATACCCTCGACAGCAGCGCTGCGGATTTTAAATGGGTAGACATGGGCAAAATCATTCAGTCAGTTCCCGGCAGAGATCAATGGAATGCAATAGACCCCAACCTGGTGATAGATAATAACAATGTTCCGTGGTTGGCATTCGGTTCTTTCTGGGAAGGAATTAAGCTGGTAAAGTTAACCGACGATCTGTCATCCGTAGCGGAGCCACAGGTATGGCACAGCATTGCAAAGAGGCCAGGGGATTTTGCAAGTCATGATACTTCCGCCGGCAACGCGGCTATCGAGGGCCCTTTCATTTTTAAAAAGGATAAATTTTATTACCTGTTTGTTTCACACGATTATTGTTGCCGCGCAGAAAAAAGTAATTATAAGGTAGTGGTAGGAAGAAGTGAAAACATTGCCGGCCCTTATCTTGATAAAAGCGGCGTAGCGATGAATAGTGGCGGAGGAACATTGGTAGTTGAAGGAAATGCTCAATGGTATGGAGCCGGGCATAATGCTATTTATACTTTCGATGGAATTGATTATAATATTTTTCATGGCTATGATGCCAAAGACAAAGGAAAGTCTAAATTAATCATCCAGAAAATGCACTGGGATAAAGATGGCTGGCCAGTGCGGGAGGAAGTGAAATGATTTTGGAGTTCGGGTTCCAGGTTCCCCCTCCTTGAAAAGGAGGGGACGGCAAAGAACGATGCGAAGCACGTTCTTTGTCGGGGGTGGTTCATGGTTGTGATTTGTCAGGCTGGTTGAATAAAGACGTGCATCGTTTGTAAGTTGTTGACCAGTCACAGTCATCAACCACCCCCGATGCTAAACGTGCTTCGCATCGTTTAGCATCGTCCCCTCCTTGAAAAGGAGGGGAACCGGGAACCTTACACTTCACATCGTCCTTAGGAATACTTGTGTCCTAACGGTAGCCTTGAAAAGGAGTGGAACCGTTACACACGTTCATCATTCTTTAACTTAACGACATATCCCAACTGGAGTGACTTGATTCCTTAAAACTCTATATGCAACCTTTTCAGGGTTTGCGTTTTGAGTTGATCTGTTTCTATAATCCTGACACCCCATCAGCGTTAATCTCCTACCTCACAACAATTCCTTATCAGGCAACCATCTAAATAACCCCATCGTATAAGTACTCTTATGATTGCCCGAATATTTTTGTTTTAAAATTTACCTGATATTCTTCACTATTAAATCATCCATTTATGAATGCCTTTAGAATTCAACGTTACTTTGCCGAAACGCTTTGGGTTATCCTTTTTTTAGCTACTATGTTAATGCCTGGTTGCAAAAAGCCTGAGCCGGATCCTTCACCTACCTCTCCCGGACTGCAACTGGTGCTTGAAAACCTGGTATCTCCACTAACATTAAGTGAGGCGCCAGACGGATCCAAGAGATTATTTGTTGTAGACCAGATAGGAAAGGTCTGGATCATTGCTGCCGATGGCACTAAACTGTCTGAGCCTTTTATTGACGTAGCCGGTAAGATGGTGACACTTTCCGCCGGATATGATGAAAGAGGGCTGTTGGGTTTCGCCTTTCATCCGCAATTTAAAACCAACGGAAAATTTTACCTTTTTTATACAGCGCTGCCGAGGTCCGGAGGACCTGCACCAGGCACAAACTGGAATAACCTGGTTCGTATTTCTGAATTTAAGGTCTCTACGGCCAATAGTAACAAAGCAGACCTGAATTCTGAAAAGGCAATCCTTGAAATTGATCATCCTCAGTCTAACCATAACGGAGGTACAATTGCCTTTGGTCCGGATGGTTACCTGTATATTTCAATAGGCGATGGTGGCGGATCAAATGACACGCCGGTAGGGCACGTTCCTGACTGGTACAAGGTAAACGGCGGAGGTAACGGACAGGACGTGTATGCCAACCTTCTGGGAAATATTTTGCGTATCGATGTAAACAATGGCAGTCCATATGCAATACCTTCAGATAACCCTTTTGCAAAAGGTCCGGGCAAGCCTGAAATTTATGCTTACGGCTTTCGTAACATCTATCGTTTTTCATTTGACATGGGGGGATCACATGAACTCTTCGGGGGTGATGCCGGACAGGTATTGTGGGAGGAAATTGATATCGTAACAAAAGGCGGAAACTACGGATGGAATGTTAAAGAAGGCACCCACTGTTTTAATTCCGATACGGCCAGGCTGGAACGTTTGTCCTGTCCGATGGTTGATTCAGCAGGCAATCCGTTATTAGATCCGGTTATTGAAATGCCGAACGCCGCAAATCCTGTCGGAGGCCTGGCTACCGCCATTATCGGCGGACATGTTTACAGGGGTAAAGAGATCCCTGATTTTACCGGCCGGTATGTTTTTGGAATATATGGCCAGCCGGGCGGTGTTCCGAACGGTAAAATTTATATTGCTAACCGGAAGGCAACCGGGTTATGGTCTTACGATGCCATAAATTTAAAAAATTACCCCGATAATCTGGGGCAATACCTCAAAGGATTCGGACAAAGTCTTGACGGTGAAATTTACCTGCTCACAACCGGTGTTCAGGGACCTACAGGTACCACCGGGAAAATATATAAGCTGGCGATGGTAGGGAAGATATAAGTCTGAACTGTGATTTATTGATTAAATGACGAACTATGATATAAAACAATCATAGTTCGTCATTTAATCAATAAATCACAGTTCAGACTTTACTCTGTGGTTAAAAAAACATTGTATAAAACACAAATCCATCCTACATTTAGCAACTCAAATTGCTATATGAATAATCTGAAAATTGCTACCGGTCGCAGAAGCTTTCTGAAAACCACCGCCAAGGCTTCCATTGCTTTTACCATCATACCAAGATTTATTTTAGGCGGCAAAGGTTACCTGCCACCAAGCGATAAAATTGTACTGGGCTTTATCGGTACCGGAAAACAGGCAAGGGGGCTGGTAAAGAATTTCGGCTCACGTGCACAGGTAGTCGCCGGTGCTGATGTAGACAGTCAGAAGCTGGCGCTGTTTAAACAGATAACGGACAAGATTTATGCCGATACCACTCCCAAGACCAGCTATGCAGGACTAAAAACATATCCTGACTTTTCAGACATCCTCCAACGCAAAGATATAGACGCTGTTGTAATAGCAACGCCCGACCACTGGCACGCAGTGGCAACCATCATGGCCGCTAACGCAAAAAAGCATGTGTATTGCGAAAAGCCTTTGGCACACACCGTAGAGGAAGGCAGGGCTATGGTAAATGCCGTAAAAAAGAACAACATCATATTACAAACCGGCAGCATGCAGCGTTCACAAAAGAATTTCAGGCTGGCGGTAGACCTGGTTCGAAACGGCCATGTGGGAGACATTAAGGAAGTGCTGGTGAATGTTGGCAAACCCGCTATACCCTGCGACCTGCCGGAAGAGCCGGTTCCTGCAGCACTTAACTGGGCCCGCTGGCTGGGCCCGGCCTCCAAACGCGCATTCAATTCAGAAGTGGCGCCGCCTGTTGAAAAAGACATTTTCCCTAATTGGCGCAACTACAAAGAATTTGGCGGCGGCATCCTGAGCGACTGTGGTGCGCACATGTTCGATATTGCACAGTGGGCACTTGATAAAGATCGTAGCGGTCCGGTGCAATTGTTTCCACCAGATGGAAAGGATCATAAAACATTAAGCATGGTATACGATAATGGTATCATCATGAAACATGAAGATTTTGGAAGAGGTTTTGGTGTAAGGTTCATAGGAACAAAAGGAAGCCTTGATATAAGCCGCAGTTTCCTGGATAGCAAGCCCGGTGAAATTGCTACCTCACCTATTTCTACAGGCGGCTCTCATGTTTATGCAAGCGATGATCATTATAACGACTGGCTGGAAGCGATTAAAAGCGGTAAGCCGCCGATTTGTGATGTGGAAACCGGCCATAGAACCAGCAGCGTTTGTTGCATTGCCAATATAACGTATTGGGTTAACCGCCCTTTGAAATGGGATCCGGTTAATGAAAGATTTAACGATGATGAGGCAAACAAATATTTAAAAGCATCTATCCGTGCACCGTGGCAACTTACATAAACCCTATGCGAATGAATTTTTTACTTCGCGCACTATTTCTTCTAAGCTTATGCATTGCAGCAAAAAGCTTTTCTCAAACGCAGCAATCGCCGCTGCCCGAATACGTGTTGCCTGATGTGCTTACTTCTGCTAACGGAAAAAAGGTAACTGACACGCGTCAGTGGCCTGCCCGGCGCAGGGAGCTGCTTGAAATATTTTCTTCACAAATGTATGGCCGGTCACCGGCTCGTCCGGCAGCAATGACCTTTAAAGTGTTTGACAATAATAACCAGGCGCTTAATGGCAAAGCCATCCGTAAACAGGTAACCGTTTACTTCAATGGTAAAGAAGAAGGTCCGCAGATGGACATCCTGATCTACCTGCCAGCAGCATCTAAAAAGCCTGCTTCTATTTTTGTGGAACTGAATTTCCAGGGAAACCAATCGGTAAATGCCGACCCGGCAATCAGGCTTTCAAAAAGCTGGATAGCGCCCAAAACGAAAGGCACCGTAGACAACCACGCAACGGATTCTTCACGCGGAAGCACCTCAAAATTATTGCCGGTTGAAAAAATTATAGAAAGAGGCTACGGCATAGCAACCATCTATTGCGGCGACCTCGATCCCGATTTTGATGATGGCTTTAAAAACGGTGTTCAGTTGCTGTATCCCAACCTGCAGGGCAGGGGTGATAATTTCAGTACCATGGCAGCCTGGGCCTGGGGACTGTCGCGTGCTATGGATTACTTTGAAACCGATAAGGATATCGATAGCAAACGTGTTGCGGTGTTTGGCTTTTCCCGCTTAGGCAAAGCAGCGCTTTGGGCCGGTGCTACCGACGAACGTTTTGCCATGGTAATCAGCAATGAATCGGGTGCAGGTGGCGCAAAATTGTTCCATCGTAATATCGGTGAAAAGATAAGAAGGCTGAATACCGTTTTCCCCCACTGGTATTGTAACAATTTCAGGAACTATATGGATAAGGACAGCATACTGCCTTTCGATCAGCATATGGTGATTGCGCTGGTAGCACCACGTCCGGTTTATGTAGCCAGTGCGCTGGAAGACAACAATTCAGATCCTGAAGGCGAATTCTGGGGCGCAAAAGCCGCCGAACCGGTATACAAACTTTTTAAAAAAGACGGGTTGCCTGCCGATAAGTGGCCGACTCCCAATCAACCGGTGGTGGGCCAGATTGCCTATCATGTGCGCACGGGTAAACATAATGTTACCGATTATGACTGGAGCCAGTATCTTAATTTTGCTGACAAACATTTCCGCAAAAACCTATAAGGTTTTTAAAACCTTATAGGTTTAAGCGCGCCATCTCACCGCCCACAAACAGCCCGATCTCAATATTTAAACCTTACAAATTAGTAGACGCCAAATTCACACCTATAAGCTTTTAAAAACCTTATAGGTGATCTTACAAAACCTCGGGGTTTTAGCGTAAATTGTACCGCATTTCAAAGCTCGCTCATGAAAAAGTTGTTCGTTTTACTGATGATCTGTTCCGCTTGCGTTACGCTGATGTATTTCGTTTCTTGCACCGGTAACAAAAACAGATCAACCGATGATAAAATCAGCTACAACTTCCAGGTAAGACCCATCTTCTCCGACAAATGTTATAAATGCCACGGTCCCGATGCCAGGCAGCGACAGGCAGGCTTAAGGCTTGATATAGAATCGGAAGCATACAAAGCATTACAGGAGCATCCCCGCGCTCACGCGATCGTTCCCGGCAAACCCGACGCATCTGAACTGTTTGTTCGCATCAATACCAAAGATACCTCGATACTGATGCCACCGCCTTCCAGCAACCTCCCGGCACTCACTGAAATAGAAATAGGCATCATAAAAAAATGGATCGCACAGGGCGCGCACTATGAACCACATTGGGCATTCATAGCGCCTCAAAAGCCTTCCTTACCGGATATAAAAAACAAGAAGTGGCCTGTAAATGAAATTGATTATTTCGTTGGCCTACAGCTCGACAAAGCCGGACTTACCCCTAACGAAGAAGCCGATAAAGAAAGACTGCTAAAACGAATCTCCCTCGATCTCACCGGTTTATTACCCGACACTGAAATGACCGATCGTTTTCTTAAAGATGGTTCTCCAAAAGCCTACGAGAAAATGGTGGATGAACTGATGGCACAACCGGCTTATGGGGAACGTATGGCGCTGCCCTGGTTGGATGTGGCGCGTTATGCAGATTCGCACGGTTACCAGGACGATAACTACCGCAGCCAGTGGCCCTGGCGCGACTGGGTGATTCATGCGTTCAACGAAAACCTACCGTATGATAAATTTATTACCTGGCAGTTAGCCGGTGATTTGTTGCCGAACGCTACTAAGGAACAACTGCTCGCAACAGGCTTTAACCGCAATCATAAGATAACAGAAGAAGGTGGCGTCATCAACGAAGAATACCGTGTTGAATACGTTTCCGACAGAACAAACACCCTCAGCAAAGCCTTTATGGGCGTAACCCTTGAATGCGCCAAATGCCACGATCATAAATACGATCCGTTTTCACAGGAGAACTATTACCAGATGTATGCCTTCTTCAATAATATTAAAGAGGTAGGCCTGGAATCATCTGTTGGCGGTCCTGAAACCTATGCCAAGAACCCGAGGATGCAGATTACCCAGGAAGACATCGCCGGTATTTTGAAATTTGTAAATAAAACAGATACCAACAAGCTGGAAGTGTCTATCATGAAAGAACGTGATACCCTTCGAAAAACGTATGTGCTTACCCGTGGAGTATACGACGCTCCTGCCAAAGAAGTGGAACCTTCCACGCCTCCTTCCATTTTGCCATTTCCTGCCGACCTGCCACGCAACAGGCTTGGCCTGGCGGAATGGTTGTTCAATCCCAAACATCCACTTACTGCAAGGGTTTTCGTAAACAGGATGTGGCAGGAATTTTTTGCAAAAGGTATTGTAAGATCGCCTGATGACTTCGGAATGCAGGGACAGTTGCCTTCTAACCCGGCCTTACTCGACTGGCTCGCAGTGGACTTTCGCGAACATGGGTGGAACATCAAACGGCTCGTAAAACAGATCGTGATGTCTGCAACTTACCGCCAGTCTGCTGTTATCAGCAAAGAAAAACTACAGGCTGATAAAGATGATATTTTGATGTCTTATGCGCCGCGTGTAAGGCTGCAGGCAGAACTGGTAAGAGACGTTATCTTAAAGAGCAGCGGCCTGCTGAACCGCAAGATCGGCGGTACCAGCATCAAACCATACCAGCCTTCCGGCCTGTGGGAAATGGCCACCTCCGGACGTGGTATCCTGGCCAGTTACAGACAGGATCATGGCGAACAACTCTACCGCCGTGGCATGTATACATTTATAAAAAGAACAGTTCCGCCACCCAGTATGATGATCTTCGATGCCAGCAACCGCGACCAGTGTGAAGTAAAACGCACCCGCACCAACACACCATTGCAGGCACTGGTGATGATGAATGATCCAACTGTTCTGGAAGCCTCGCTGGCTCTTGCCGATACTTTATTAAAAAGCAGGCTTGCACCGGAAGCTGCTGTAATTAACGGTTTCAGGCGAATCATATGCAGGATGCCAGATAAGAAAGAAACTGATCTTCTTGTTAATTACCTGAAAGAACAGCAGAATTATTTTAAGTTACACCCCGAAACCGCAGACAAGCTGGTTAAGGTAGGAGAATATAAGTTAGATGGTAAGAACCCACATCAGAACCTTGCGGCTATGATGCAGTTATTGCAGGTAATTTATAATATGGAAGAAGCCATCACAAAAACATAATCATGGAAAAAGAATTGCTCGAACATGGCCTTAATACAAACAGGCGCAAGTTCCTTTCTCAACTGAGTATTGGCGTTGGCAGCATTGCCTTAGGATCATTACTGATACCCGATTTGTTTAAAAGCTCTGCTGCAAGTGAAGAACAGTTCCTTTCCGGCATTCCTCATTTTGCACCGAAAGCAAAACGGGTGATCTATCTTTTTCAGAACGGCGCTCCCTCACAACTGGAGACCTTTGATTATAAACCCACGCTTACCTCCATGATGGGCCAGGATCTTCCTGAATCCATCCGCATGGGTCAACGGCTTACCGGCATGACCGCCGATCAGAAATCATTTCCATTAGTGGGTTCTTATTATAAATTCAACCAGCACGGACAATCAGGTGCATGGGTGAGTGAGATCTTTCCCTACATGTCGAAGATCGTGGATGATATCTGCATCATCAAATCGATGCATACAGAAGCCATCAACCATGACCCAGCCCTTACGTTTTTCCAGACCGGCTCGCAGCAGGGAAACCGCGCCAGCATGGGCTCCTGGGTGAGTTATGGACTGGGTACTGAAAATAAAAACCTTCCTTCGTTCTGTGTGTTGCTGTCGCGCGGTAAAGGTAACGGACAGGGCGTGTACTCAAAATTATGGACCAACGGATTTTTGGATTCCGTTCACCAGGGCGTTCAGTTCAGCAGCGGTGAAAACCCTATCCTGTATTTGCAGGACCCTGATGGATTAGACAAGCTGGCAAGAAGAACAATGCTTGACAAAGTTGCAGCGCTTAACCAATCCAGTTATGAAAAATTCGGTGACCCTGAAATAGCTACCAAGATACAACAGTATGAAATGGCCTATCGCATGCAGACAGCCGTGCCTGAGATACTCGATGTTTCAAAAGAACCCGATGATATTGTGAAACTTTACGGATCAGAATGCCTGGTACCCGGCACCTATGCGGCCAACTGCTTGCTGGCAAGAAAGCTTTCTGAGAATGGTGTTCGCTTTGTTCAGTTATACCACCAGGGATGGGATCAGCATGGCAACCTGCCTAATGAAATGCGGGGACAAGCCAAAGATGTAGACCAACCCTCAGCAGCGCTCATCACAGACCTCAAACAAAGAGGTCTGCTCGATGAAACGCTGGTAATATGGGGCGGCGAATTTGGCCGCACCAATTACTGTCAGGGCAAAATGACTGTAGATAATTATGGAAGAGACCATCACCCGCGTAGCTTCACTATCTGGATGGCAGGCGGTGGCGTAAAGCCCGGTATGGTATATGGTGAAACCGATGAGTTTGGATATAACATCGTAAAAAACCCGGTGCATGTTCATGACTTCCAGGCAACAGCCTTATACCTGCTTGGATTAGATCACGAACGGCTTACCTTCCGCTCTCAGGGACGCAGGTACCGGTTGACGGATGTGTCGGGGAATGTGGTGAAGAATATTTTAGCGTAAAAAGAGGGAACAACCTGTGAGGTTTTTGGAAACCTCACAGGTTGTTCCCTCTTTTATTAATCGGAATATCAAAATGTATTATCTTTTCTTTCTGATAGCTGACAGCTTATAGCTGACGGCAAAACAACATTGCTTAATAAACACTACCAATATGAACCGGAAAAAATTCCTTCAACAGTCAGCAATGGTAACAGGCGGACTGGTAATTGCCAACGGCCTTCTTGCAAAAAACAAAGAGCCGGTATATGGCCATAATAAAATGAAATACCAGATGGATGTTAAATGGGGCACATTGGATTCCTCAAAATATCCTGTGAATGATTGCCATGAAATGATCCAGGACAGCAAAGGAAGAATCTTCCTGCTAACCAATGAAACAAAAAACAATATCCTGATTTACGATAAGTCCGGTAAGCTACTGGATTCCTGGGGTCATGAATTTCCAGGGGCGCACGGGCTTACCATTCACAAAGCAAACGGTGAAGATTTTCTGTACATAACGGATACCAATAAACACCAGGTGTACAAGACCACCATCGATGGTAAAATATTGTTGACAATAGACTATCCTGCAGACACTGGTAAATATGAGAAGAAAGAAGCCTTCGTTCCAACCGAAACAACCGTGTTGGATAACGGTGACTTTTATATTGCCGATGGATACGGAGCTCAGTTCATTATGCAATATGATTCCAATGGAAAACTAAAAAACATCTTTGGCGGCAAGGGTGATAAACCTGAGAACCTCGACAATGCACACGGCATCACCGTAGATACAAGGAAAAAACAACATACGTTACTGATTACCGATCGTACCCGCAATTGTTTTAAAAGGTTTTCAATGGACGGAAAGTATATTGAAACCATTGCGCTGCCCGGCGCATGCGTGTGCAGGCCTAACATCAAAGGCGATCATTTATATGCTGCTGTGTTGCGTTCACCCAACCTGCAGGCGGTAGGCAGCGGTTTTGTTACCATCCTGGATAAGAACAACAAAGTAGTTTCCAACATCGGCGGCTCCGAACCTGTTTATGTGGGAAAAGAACTGCAGCCTATGTCGCAGGCGGAAAAAATATTTGTACATCCTCATGATGTACTCGTAGATAACGACGAAAATTTATATGTTGCACAGTGGGCGTCCGGCAAGGTGTATCCGTATAAATTTAATAGGGTTTGATGAGCTTTTTTCTATAACCGTAGAGTAAGCAGGATTTTCAGCATTAAAAATAATTCACAGAATCTTTCATCAAAATTCTGTGAATTATTTTTAATGCTGAAAATCCTGCTTACTCTGTGGTTAAAAATAAATTTTGAACTCTCTTCCTTTGCATACACTCAAAAAAACTGCCGAAGGAATTCTCCTGGGTGGAATCGTATTCCTTTTATTCATCGTATCCTTTGCACACCTGCTGCAGGTTCCGGCGTGGCTAAAGGTGACGGGCCGTATGCATCCCATGTTCCTGCATTTTCCTATCGTGCTGTTGTTGTTATCTTTTCTTTCCTTATGGATACCGGCAAAAGAACCCGGACTTCTCCGATGGCTCAATGCTTTTAGATTAATAGCCGCCTTATCCGCAGTGATTACCGCGATAATGGGCATGCTGTTATCGCTCGAAGAAGACAGAAGCGGCTCCGCTCTGCAATGGCACAAATGGAGCGGCATCAGCGTTGCGTTGCTCGGTTTTGTTTTTTATGCGTTCCATTCTTTTTTTCAACAACACCTAAAACTAGGCAGAGGATTAACCATACTTTCCTGTTTTGTCATTGTGTTCACCGGTCACTGGGGCGCCAGTCTCACGCATGGTCCGGATTATTTACTGGCGCCGCTTTCAGCAGATCGCAAGGTTCCGGTTGATCCGGCAGTTGTGTTTAACGACGTCATACGGCCCATCCTGGAAAATCCATGTTTTAGCCGTCATGGCCGGGATAATCTTAAAGGAGGGCTGGTCC
>CAXTDO010000088.1:0-12272 GCA_964242315.1 uncultured Flavihumibacter sp. | reverse complement strand
CCACCCCCGATGAAAAACGTGCTTCGCATCGTTTTTCATCGTCCCCTCCTTGAAAGGAGGGGAACCTGGAACCTGAACTTTAAAATCCTTAACTAAAAGAAAATTACCCCTTCGGGGTTGGCAAAGTCAAGTGGAGGTATTTTAAAAATGTCATAATGAGCAAACGAATTGAAAATAAAAAATGAATAGAAACTATACCATACCGTTAGTAACCCTCTTTATCGCCATCATCTTTTGGGAATGCAACAAGAAATGGGATGATCATAACAACATCACAGATAACCAGATAAAGGAAAATTTATTGACCGCAATAAAAAACACTGCGGGCCTGGCAAAGTTCAATGAGCTTCTTATAAAATCAGGATATGATAAAATCATAAGCGCTTCAAAAACATTCACCGTATGGGCACCTACAGACCAGGCACTGCAAACGCTGGATCCTGCTATCGTTAATGATACCCTTAAGCTTAAACTCTTTATCGGAAATCATATTGCTAACCAGTCTTATACTGTTGGTGGCACGGACCAGCGGATTAAAATGATGAATGGAAAATATATTACCGTAACGAGTAACAAGTTTGATTCCGCATCCATAACAACAGCAAACAAATATGCGAACAATGGTATCTTTCATGTGATTGACAAATTCGTTCCTCGTCTGGATAACTGCTGGGAATTTATCAACAACACTACCGCTGCGCCACTGATGAAAAGCTTCCTGCTTTCTTTAAACTACTTAAAGTTCGATCCGGCTCTGGCCGTTCAAACCGGGGTAGATGCCGCTACCGGCTTGCCTATCTATAAACCGGGAACAGGTAACATTGCACGCAATGGCTATCTGGATAGCGTGATGAATATAAGTGATGAAACAAACCATTACACCGTGATCCTGCTTAACGATGTTGCCTACACCAGAGAATTCAACAAATTAACACCCTGGTTTAAAACGAGTACCAGTGACAGCACCAACAGGCTGGCTGCAAGCTGGCTGGTGAAAGACCTTGCTTTTAGCAGCTCCTATACTGCTGACAGGTTACCGGATACGCTGCCTTCTCAATACGGAGTGAAAGTACCATTGAATAAACCGGCTGTTACAGCCTCTTACAGAACGAGTAACGGGATGGTGTATGTTATGAACCAGGTGGACTTTAACCTGGCCTATAAGTTCCCTCCTATTATTCTTGAAGGCGAGAATCCAGCATCATTCAATGCCGACAGAAGTGCTAACACATTCTACCGGGTAAAAAAGAACCCCAACACAAATATTGTATACCGGGATATACTGGTTCAGAATTATGGCTTTGCCAATTTTGCCATTAAGTATACGGTAAATAACATGAGCAACATGCGTTACGATGCCTACTGGGTAGCGATCAACGATATCGTGCCGCCTCCCGCACCTCCGGCGTTGCCCGCGCCCTGGTCGCAACGGCTTGCTATTGATAGCATTTTGCCCGTCACGTTCCCGTATGTTCCTGTTCAATACAATAATTACAGTGAAGTTAAACTGGGCACATTCACCATAAACAATTTCCGTAATGTAAATCTTTTTGTAGTGGGACCTGCGGCTTCTTCCACCATCAACAATGTGGATGTGATCTCACTTGATTATATTAAACTGGTACCGGCTTTCTAATGCTTTACGATCTGTTATATCATATTGGAACTATTATGAAATTATCAAGAAAATTATTACACCAAGTTGCGTTTTTGAGCGTTTCCCTGTTTTTCTGTAATAGTCTTGTTGCGCAACAAACGCGGCCTGGAACGGATACGGTAAAAATTTTTACGGCCATTGCCCAGGATAATAACGGTCAGAAAGAGTGTCAAATAACAGGTATTATCAAAGAGGCAGCAAGCGGAAAACCTTTACCCGGCATCAATATCTCCGTGCCTGATTTTGCTGCTGCGCTCACCAACGATAACGGCAGGTTTTCTATCAGGGTTCCGGGTTGTAACGCTACGATCTTTGTAAGTGGAGAAGGTTTTCAGGCAAAGGAAATAGCTTTAAAAGGAAGAAAAAACATTGAAGCTTCACTTTATGAAGAGACCTTCAACTCCATTTACGACAATATAAACCTTCCCCTGGGAACCAAGCCCCGTAATCAATCTGTAAACGCCGCCACTGCTGTTAATACCGAAGGTAACTGGAACCGCAGTATGGAAACTCCTGATAGTTACCTGCAAGGGAAGGTAGCGGGTCTGCAGGCAACTATGAGGTCTGGCACCCCCAACACGGGCGCTTATTTAAACCTGCGTGGATATAATTCGCTTTATGGCTCTAATCAACCGCTCGTAGTGGTTGATGGGGTGATTTACGATATTAATGATTATGGTAATTCTATTATTTCAAATCATTATACCAATGCCCTGGCGCAGATAGATGCAAAAGATATTGAAAACATAACCGTTATCAAAGATGGCGTTTCCGCTTACGGTACTAAAGGAGCTAATGGCGTTATATTGATTACAACAACACATGCAACACAGCTTGCAACAAAAATTGATTTTGCAGTGTATGCCGGAATAAATTTCTCACCAAAAAAGTTGCCGGTTATGTCGGCATCTGATTACAGAACCTATCTGTCGGATGTTATGAAGACAAGAGGCTGGACGGCAGACCAGGTGCAATCTCAACCTTTTATGAATGATGATCCTTCAAACCCTGACTATTACCGTTATCATAATGAAACCGACTGGCAGCATGAAGTGTTCAACAATTCTTCTTCAAGTAACTATTACCTTAAAATTACGGGTGGAGATAATATTGCTAAATATGCCCTGTCGATGGGATACCAGAAAAATGCGGGTATTACCCGCAATACAGATCTTACCAAATATAATGTGCGATTCAATGCCGATCTGAACCTGAGCAGGAAACTAACGGCTACCACTAATCTTTCTTATACTTATTACGAACAATTTCTTAAAGATCAGGGGCTGGCTGTAAAAACCAATCCTATCTATCTGTCGCTTGTTAAAGCGCCATTCCTCAATAAAAATGAAGTGTCTGACAACGGAGCTGTATCGCCTAACCTGGCCGATACCGATTCTTTCGGGGTCGGCAACCCATCCGCGGCTATCGGTAACATGATCAATAACAGTAAGGCATACCGCTTTTTTGGTTCATTGCAATTCAATTATAAACCGGCCAAATATGTCACTCTGGGAACTTTAGTGGGTATTACGGTGGATGAAGTTCGTGAACAATTATTCGTTCCCGGCAAGGGTATCGCCAATGATACACTTAGTAATGCCATTGCAAGAAACAGGTTAGGTGGCCAGCCCAAAAGAATATTCTCATTGTATAATGATACCTATGCCGATTTTACCCGGACTTTCAACAGGGTACACCGCACTAAAATACGTGCAGGTATGCGGTACCTATATAGCGCTAATGAGCAGGATATTGAACTGGGCTATAATTCTGCAACAGATGATTTCATCACAGTAGGCACCGGCGCTAATGCGCTCCGTAAAACCGGCGGCGATATTGGCAAGTATAGCTGGATCAACACTTACCTGGCAGCAGATTACGCACTCAATGACAAATACTTTCTTGCACTCAACCTCGCTGTGGATGGTTCTTCCAGGTTTGGAACAGAGTTGCCGGACAGAACCGGTTTTACAAAAGCACTTAATATTAGCGGTCATAATTTTGCCGTAATGCCTTCTATCGGGGCATCATGGCTGATTTCTTCAGAGAGTTTTATGTCAGGATTGAAAGCCATCGATGTGTTAAAACTTCGTGCCAGCATGAGCAGGACAGGAAATGATGACATCGGTAATTATACAGCCAGGCAAAGTTATGTATCCCAAAACTTACTGGGGTTGCAAGGCCTGATGCGGGGCAATATCGCCAATCCAAAGCTTCTTTGGGAATCGAGTAACAAAGTTAACCTGGGCCTCGACGTTGCAATGCTCAATGAACGGCTGAACGTTAGTGTGGATGTTTTCAGAAATAATACCAGTAACATGCTTTCTTACGATCCTGTTTTTGCAGCCTCCGGTTTTGATTATGTGATAGCCAATAACGGCGCCATGAAAACCGAAGGAATTGACCTGACAATCAGCGGCAGGCTCGTCAACACCAATTCACTCAAATGGGACATGGGTTTTACCGTGGCTTTCTATAAAAACACGATCACCGCTTTACCCGGTAACCAGGTATTCACATCATTTGGAGGCGCCACTGTATTCACTCAAACAGGTTCACCTGCAAACCTGTTTTACGGTTTTAAAACCAACGGCGTTTTTAGCTCCGATGCGGAGGCCGCATCTGCCGGATTATCAAAGAAGGCACGCGATGGGGCAACTGCTGCACTCAAAGGCGGCGACATAGAGTTTATAGATGTAAATGGCGAGAAGATCATCGATGACAATGACAGGCAGGTAATCGGCAACCCTAACCCTGACTGTTTTGGCGCCTTCAATTCAAAAATTACCTGGAAAGGACTTTCAATGGAAGCCATATTTTCATTTTCAAAAGGTAACCAGTTATACAACGGAATACGGGCGGCTCTTGAATCGGTATCAGGCACTAATAACCAATTGCTAAGTGTTTTAAACAGGTGGAGGGCTGATGGACAGGTAACTAATATTCCTAAAGCAGCCTGGGGTGACCCGTTGGGTAACAGCGGTTTCTCTGACCGCTGGATCGAAGATGGCTCTTACCTGCGTATGAAGGTGCTGGCACTTTCCTATGCCATCCCTTTAAAAACAGTAAAGTTTGTCAAATATGCCAGCGTGTATGTTACCGGTAATAACCTGCTCACTTTTTCAAAATATCTCGGCTACGATCCCGAGTTTCAGGCTTCGGAATCAATTTTATCAAGAGGTATCGACGTAGGTATGGAACCGTTATACAAATCGGTAGTTGCAGGTATTAGGATTGGATTATAAAAATGTAAAAGCTATTCAAGAATATGAAAGCAGTTGTATTCGGGTCTTTTTTAAAAATGCTGGCCGTTGTAATTATACTTGGCGTTGTATCGGTTTCCTGCAAAAAAATACTGGAACGGGAGCCCGAAGTAAATTTGACTTCCACACAGGTTTACCGGAATGTATTCGATGCAGATGCAGCGGTAATTGGAGTATACGGCAAGCTTATGGGACTGGCAAAAAAATATGTGGTACTGAATGAATTGCGCGCCGACCTAATGGAAGTTACCGACAATGCAGATATTTATTTAAAAGAGATAAATATACATTCGGTAAGTGCCAATAACCCGTATGCAAACCCGCGACCGTTTTATGCACTGATAAATGATTGCAATGATGTACTTAAGAACTTCAACATCATGCGTGATCAGAAAAAGTTTAAGGAAACAGAATACCAGCAACGGTACTCCGATGTAGGTGCCCTGCGCTCCTGGCTGTACCTGCAATTAGGGATTCATTACGGCAACGTGCCGTATGTTACCGATCCGCTTGAAACAGTTGATGCGGTTAAAGATATTTCAAAGTATCCTTTGCTTACTTTCAATCAGTTACTGGATTCGTTAATTTCATTTACCAAATTACTTCCGTATTTAAATCCTTACCCGTCCGGAGCGCTTGGCGCCAGCTTAAATACGTTTATCGACGGATCAGGTACGCAGGCCTTTTTTATTGAGAAACACAGCCTGCTCGGCGACCTTTATTTATGGAAAGGCAATTTCACCGAAGCAGCAAGAAATTACAGGGCGCTGCTGGAGAGTGTAGGCTATAACGTTAGCCCGGGAAGTGAGCAGTTTTACCAGCAATACAGGATACCTTATGCCTCCGTCGCCAACAACAACGACCTTGCCGTTGGTTACATACGATTCCGCGAATCGGATATAAATGCTTTGGTGGAGAACAACACACAAGGCTGGCGCTCCATGTTTGCAAGGGGACAGGATGCGTTATGGACGCAGGAATGGATTTGGGTATTGCCTTTCAATTCCAATTTTAGTCCGGTAAATCCATTTATAGAACTGTTCTCCAACAACGGAGGCAAGTACCTGGTAAAGCCGTCCAACACTGCCATTAATAACTGGCACGCACAAACGCAGACAAACGGATTTCCTTTTGATGCAAGAGGAAACTTTACATGGAAAACAATTGCAGGTCAGCCTGTGATTATGAAATACCTGTACACCTATTTAAATGGCACTACACTGCTTCCTATCAACCTATTATCTAAAAACGGGCAGTGGTTTCTTAACCGGGCCGCCGCTGTGCACCTTCATTTTGCCGAAGCAGCGAATCTTGATAAACGCAATACGCTTGCTTACAATATGATCAACCAGGGTATCGGTGGCGGTGGCACTTATGGCCTGCCAACAGGCGTAACTGACGCTACTAATTATGAGAACACCTTGTCTGATGCCGAGCCAGCTTACCAGTTTGATGCGCGAAGCAGCGACTTCCCCAGGTTTCGTAGCGACTGGTACCGCAGTGCGGGCATACGCGGTCGTGCCCGCCTGGTACCCACCGGCATAACCGCCAGCGATAGCACCCTGTCTATTGAAAACTCCATCGTAAACGAAAGCGCCCTGGAGCTTGCTTACGAAGGCTATCGCTGGCCCGATCTTTTGAGGGTGGCTTTAAGAAGAAATGACCCCGCGTTCCTGGCAGATAAAGTGTATTTTAAACTGCTGAAAGATAACAATCCGGCCGCTGCTACGGTGAGGGCAAAGTTGATGAACAAGGCTAACTGGTACCTGCCTTTTAAGTTTTAGGTGTCAGGTATGGGGTATGAGATATCAGGTATCTATTTCGCAAGGTAGTTAAAACCCTGAAGGGGTGTCATGATTATAACAAATGATAAATACAAAACGCGAACCCTGAAGGGGTGGCATAAAGGGGCTTAAACAGGAAGAATCATATCACCCCTTCGGGGTTAAACGAGTTGATTCTGTTAAAGTGGCAAGTTAATTCTAAAAACGTGGCGACTTTTTGGAACAATGCAATATAGTACAAAGCTTAAACTAATATAATGAAAACGTTAACCAAGCGATTTGAATTTAACAAGCATATTGCATCGCATTTGTCTTTGCTGTTCATCCTGCTTTCATCGTTTGTTTTGATGGCAAGACAGGATAGGCCAACACTTTATGCGATCGGTGATTCTACTGTAAAGAACGGAAAAGGAAAGGGGGATGGTGGCCTGTGGGGATGGGGCAATTACATTGCAGCGTATTTCGACACAACGAAAATTAATGTTGAGAACGATGCGCTGGGTGGAACCAGCAGCCGTACTTTTCAAACAAAGGGATTATGGGATAGCGTATTAAAAAAACTGAAACCGGGTGACTATGTGCTGATGCAATTTGGACACAACGACAGCAGTCCGCTTGACGATACCGCCCGTGCACGCGGAACCATCAAAGGCAATAATGAAGAAACAAAAGATATTTACAATCCGATTACAAAGCAACAGGAAACAGTGCATTCGTACGGCTGGTATATCCGTAAATTTATAACTGATTCAAAGGCGAAGGGAGCTACTCCTATCGTGCTCTCCCCTATTCCAAGAAACAGTTGGAAAGAAGATAAAATAAATCGTGCTTCCGGTGACTACGGCAAGTGGGCTGCTGAAGCAGCAGCGCAAACCGGCGTATTGTTTATTGATCTCAATAAAATTATCGCTGATCACTACGATGTGGAAGGGAAAGCCAAGGTTAGTGGCGTTTATTTTACGTCTGTTGATAATACACATACCAGTGAAGCGGGCGCCCGGTTGAATGCAGCGTCTGTGGTAGAAGGTATTAAACATGTTAAGGAATGTTCACTGAATGCCTATTTAATTAAGTAGACCACACACATGAAACCCATCATATTCATCACGCTCCTGCTAAGCACTAGCGTCTATGCACAACGCCAAATGGAAAACCTCGGTCGCGGTGTCATTGCCCTTCACCATCAGAAAGATTCCGTGTTCATCAGTTGGCGCTTGCTGGGCACCGACCCCGACGACATCGCTTTCAACATCTATCGTAAAGCCGGCAGCAAATACCCTGAAAAACTTAACACAAAACCTTTAATCGAAACCACTTACTTTATAGATATCAAAGCCAACCCAAATCAACCCAACGCTTATTTTGTAAAGCCATTAATCAAAGGCAGAGAACAGGAAGCCAGCGCTTCTTTTGTACTGCCCGCCAACGCACCCGTACAATCATTTCTTTCTATCCCGCTGCAAACGCCCACCGGTTATACCCCAAACGACGCCTCTGTTGGCGACCTCGATGGCGACAGTGAATACGAGATCATCCTGCACCAGGCAGGCAGAGGACGCGATAACGCTTCCAACGGTGTAACAGACCCGCCTACATTCCAGGCTTATAAAATGGACGGGCGTTTACTGTGGACCATTAATCTGGGCAGGAATATTAGGGAAGGCGCTCACTATACCCAGTTTATGGTCTACGACCTTGACGGCGACGGGAAAGCCGAGTTCGCCTGTAAAACGGCCGATGGCACCATTGATAGTAAGGGAAAAGTGATTGGCGACTCCACCAAAGACTGGCTTAATACAAATGGCAAGATACTGGACGGCCCCGAATTTTTTACCATTTTCAGTGGTGAATCGGGGGAAGCGCTTGCTACCACCAATTACATCCCCGCCCGTGGCGATATCGGCGCCTGGGGAGGCGTAGGTGGCAATGGCGGCAATGATAATTCAGGCAATCGTGTAGACCGCTTCCTGGCATGCATTGCCTACCTTGATGGCAAACGTCCAAGTGTGGTAATGTGCCGCGGTTATTACGGAAGGAGCGTGCTGGCGGCATGGGACTGGCGCGATGGAAAGCTCACTTCCCGGTGGGTATTTGATTCTGAAAATGGTAAAAATCCGTTCTCGGGCATGGGCTACCATAATCTGAGTGTCGCCGATGTAGATGGTGATGGCAAAGACGAAATTATTTATGGCTCGATGGTGGTAGATGATAACGGAAAGGGTTTATTTACCACCGGTCTGCGTCATGGTGATGCGTTGCATGTAAGCGACCTGGACCCTGATCGTCCCGGACTGGAAGTTTTTGGCGTTCATGAAATCGAAGAAAAAACGACCGGTCCGGGTGCAGCATTATACAATGCTAAAACCGGCGAAATATACTGGACCGGCAATGATGGAAAAGATGCAGGAAGAGGAGTAGCGGAGGATATCGATCCGCAAAACCCTGGTGCTGAAATGTGGTGGTCGGGATCGGGCGGTTTGTTTAATATGAAGGGTATAAAAATTGGTGAAGATCCACCTTCCACCAACTTTGTGATCTGGTGGGACGGTGATCTCAGCAGAGAACTGCTTGATGGCAATCACATAGACAAGTATAAGGCAGGCAGGCTGTTCACCGCCGCGGGCTGTTCCTCAAACAACGGCACCAAGTCTACACCGGCCCTAAGCGCCGATATACTTGGCGACTGGCGTGAAGAAGTAATCTTTAAAACTACCGATGGTAAGGAGCTCAGGATATTTTCCACTACCATCCCTACAACATACCGCATGTACACTTTGATGCATGATCCTCAATATCGCCTTAGCGTCGCCTGGCAGAACGTAGGCTATAACCAGCCTCCGCATACCAGCTTTTTATTATCTAACGTCAAAGGTAAACCGCCGAGGCCGAATATTGTTTTGGTGAAACGGAAGTGAAAATCTTACATTAGTGTTGAGACCTATAAGATTTAAATATTCGGGTCTTACCCTACGAATTCAACCTTATAGGTTAGGTCGACGCCTGACTGAAATTCGCTCTAAGTTTACAGTTCATTATGAGTTCTACCGTAAACAACTCTGGCCTATCAATCATACCTCCTTTTCAGCCAGTCCGCCGGAACAGGAATGATACAAATGTTCATCGACCGGTTGTCTGCAGAGAGCATTGCCGATTGAATCTCAATCTTAGTACCGTCTGCACTGAAAGTGGGATGCGGATGGTCGGCTGCCGTTTCTTTATGGCCGGTGGAAAGCAGGATCATTTCGCGGGTATGGCGGTCTATGAGGTAAATGTTTCGGGAGAAGTCGTCGCCTACAGCCCATCGCCCGTCTGCTGAACCGTTAACATGCCATAAGCCGCTTCCTGAAGGTGTTTGTGCGATGATGATCATTTCCCGCGTTCTTAGATTTACAATGCCAAGGCCGGTTGGTTTCTCACGTGTGCCGGATGGACCCCATGCTGCTTCCTGACCAGGATTTTTTGGATCACTGGCCTGTGAGGCGCTGTCTGAACCGACACCAACGTTTACCTTGCGATGGCCCATAATAGCAATGGCTACCTCGTCGTGTGAGATCACGGCTTCATGGGTTACCCATTCAAATTCAGCTTCCGGGTATAAAGGGCGAAGACCTGTGCCATCGGCCATCACCGTCCAGGTGCGTTGTGGAGATTTGCCGCCGGTTTCCCAACAAAATATTATTTCACCGGAAACGAATGGATTGGTTTGAACATGCCCGATCTGGAAAGGCACGGAAACGATGTATTTGAGCTCGCCGGTTTTTATATTCATGCTCATCAATCCGGCAGGGCCTGCACCCATCTTCCTTGGTCCGAATGTTCCCTCTGTCTTTGTGCCAGCCGCCAGGTGTTTGGCAGCCTCCTCCTTCCCTACCCTGTAGTAAACAAATCCTTCGTCGGCATCCAGCGCCATATCGCCGCCGGCATTCATCTCAGCAGGTATGGTACCGCAAAGCCGTTGGTAAACTGTTGCCGGCTTTAACGTGCCTGCCTTGCTGTCTGCAAATAATTTTGCAAGGTCAACCTCCACCACTTGTAAAGGAACGGCCCTGGAAGGAGCAGTGCTTCCTGCATTACGCATGATATAAAGCTTCCTAGACTTCCTGGCAATATTTAGCATTCCTGTGAAACTACCTTCCGTTACCTGCACAATGTCTCCGGTTTTTTCGTTAACGGCCATCGCTTCGTTTTTCACCCGGTTTGAACGGAAGATCAGCCATTGACCATCGGAGGTCCACTGCGGATGGGTCTGGTATATCTTGGAATCACCGGCGGGTTTGCTGGTTAAAAAGGTAAGCATCGTTCCGGTCACCGGATCTTTCACAACCTTGCGTTCGGAAGGAAAGCGGGTGCCAATCTGGGTGTAAACGGGAGAAGCAAACACAATTGATGCCAAGATAACTACAATGGATAGGCGCGCAATCATTTGAAAGATGTAGTTCATAAATAATCGTATGATCCGGTTAAGGTAAATAAAATAGCGTTTATTTTCTACTGCATTTTTCTGTTTTGGTTTTTCTTCGTATCCTTGTCTTAAACCGTTCATGAAACTTTTGCTGGCAACTTTCATCGCGGCCATAGCCTTTCTGCAACAGCAGGTAAAACCTACCTTATACATTATCGGCGATTCCACAGTGCGAAACGATGACTCGACCGGACACCGGGGCTGGGGCTCCCATCTGGTAGAATTACTGGATACCTCAAAAATAGATATACGTAACCAGGCCATGGCCGGGCGTAGCACCCGCACTTTTATAAAGGAAGGACGCTGGACCAAAGTCATCTCCGCTATCAAAGCAGGTGACTACCTGATCATGCAGTTCGGCCATAATGAAGGAAGCGTTCCTGATACCACAAAAGCCGGCTACCGCGGTGTACTTCGCGGAACGGGTGAAGAAACCAAAGACCTTGTATGGCCCGACGGCACTACCGAAACCGTTCATACCTACGGCTGGTATTTAAGAAAGTTTGTAACAGAAGCGAAAGCAAAAGGCGCAATTGTGATTATCGCCTCCATGATACCCCGAAACGACTGGAAAGACGGCAAGGTAATCAGGGCTTCGGAAAATTATGGTAAATGGGCCGCCGATGTCGCTTCAGACCAGCATGTTTATTTTGTTGACCTGAACAGGATTACCGCCGAAAAGTACGACAAAATGGGACCCGATAAAGTGAAGTCCTTCTTCCCCACTGAGCACACCCATACCAGTGCGGAAGGAGCCAAAATAAATGCAGCATCTGTAGTGGAAGGGATCAGGGGAATAAAGGATTGCCCGATGAATAAGTATGTGAAGTAAGATGCCAATTTCGAATACAGCTTTCGTTCTTTTGTTGTTTGTTACTGACCAAATTGTAAAGCGGGTAATCGGTCAGTTGCCTTGGCTGGAAATTTTTATAATGCAGTAACAATAACGGGCACGATTATTTTTACTAATGTAGTCGATGCGACTAATTTTCTTATTCTGTTTATTTCAAATCTGTTGCCTTAACGTCTTTTGCCAGAAAGCAAAAACAATCACTTATGGCAATAACCTCGCTGCCGGAAAATATTATAACATAAGAGGGATCAAA